>PHDH01000041.1 GCA_002840935.1 Bacteroidetes bacterium HGW-Bacteroidetes-21
TTTTCCGTCAAGAGCGCTTGTTGTATACGTAATGCGTAACGAATACTGGCCATCACGTCGCGGTTTATGAGTCCAATTTCGTCGCGTTGGTTCTCGATTTTATCCCTTTGCGACATAATTTCTTCGTTCTTCGACAACAACTCTTCATTAAGTTCCGAAAGCTGGTCGCGCTGGCTTTGAATTTCCTCTTTTTGATGTCTCAGCACCTCATTGGCCTGTTTTTTTTGCCTGTACTGGCGATATACAACGACCGAAAACAGAAGTAAGAGCACCAATCCTCCAATGACCGTCGAAATTATGATACGCTGTTTGGCAACTACTGCATTTCTCTCACTTAGTTCAATATCCTGTAGTTTTTTCTCTGAATTCAGCAATTCAATTTCCTTTTGTTTTTCTTCAGTCTCGTACCTTGTCTGCATCTCAGTAAAAAGTGATTGCGTTTCCTGATTAAAAATGGAATCGTGCATTTCGAAGAATTTCTCAAAGTACTCAAGTGCTTTGGTCTTATCTCCCATCTTCTTATAGGCTTGAGAATAAGACTTATAATTATCTTTGATTTGAGCTGTAAGGTGAATATTACGGGCAATTTCCATGCTTTTATCCAGGTTACGAATAGCATGACTATAGTCTTGTTCTTTAATCAATAAATCAGCAATTATCCCCATAGTTCTTGACACTCCTGCAAGATCACCAATATCCTTCTTAATCTTAACAGATTCTTCGTAAAAACGAATTGCTTTCAGGCTATTCCCTTTATCTTCGTATGCCATCCCCATATTATTCAGTGTCATAGCAACGCCCTGTAAATTATTAAGAAATTCGAAAAGCTTCTTAGCCTCTTCGTATTTACTTAGAGCCAAATCAAAATGACCTTGTTTAAGAAACACGTTTCCCAGATTATTAATAGTATGTGCTTCGCTCAGGCGGTTATTGCTTTTCTTATTCAGGGCCAACGATTTATTATAGTAGTCCAATGCTCTGTCGTAATCAGAAAATTCAAAGTAAATGTTTCCCAAGGCATTATAGAGAGAATTGATACTCTCTTCGTCTACCCCAATTTTTTCCTGAATTTTTAATGCTTCTAAAAAAGACGTCTGGGCCAGTTTTAGATTCGTTTGAGAATATTGTGTCCAGCCAATTTCAAATAAAAGACTGGCCATTTGAGCCGAATCGGCTGTTTTTACGGCCAATTGATAGGATACATTATAATGCTTCATCGCATTATTATACAAGCCTTTAAAATAAAGACTTTGACCTATCATCATGTGTTCATCAATAATTCCAGAAGTATCTTTTTCCTGTTGGCATAAAGTAAGTGCCCTTTCAAATGACTCTATGGCTTTGTCATAATCACTTTCGTAGAGGTAATAGTATCCTATCATTCGCAATGAGTGAGCCTCTTGGATTTTTAACCTATACTTTCTCGAGTCTGCCAATGCTTTTTTTGCATTTTCAAGTACTTTTTGCTGGTTAGAACCGAGCATAGGGCGGGCATCCTCTAATATTTTTTCAATTGGTTTGATGAATGTACTATCCTGATCCTGTGAGAATACAATAGCTGGTAAAAAAGCAAAGTAAAATGTTAGTATGTAAAGGAGATTTCTCATGTTTCAGAAATCGAAAATACCCAAAAAATACGTGCTGACCAAAATAAGGTTTTCCTTAAATAAAAAAATCCCTTCTTCATTACAAAAGAAGGGATTTTAAACATATGATTTATAAATATTTAATTCGCTATACCTTTTTTATACATAATCTCTTCGCTTTTATTTCCGTTCTCATCAAACTCTATCCAAAGACCTTCTCTAAGGTCCTGAATATATTTCCCTTCGACCTGTTTGATGCCATTTTCGAAATAGCAAGTCCATACCCCATTACGTTTATTTTTGGTATAAGCACCTTCGCACATTTTATTTCCATTAGGATAAAACTCTACCCATTTCCCTTCTTTACCAGCTGCTTTGTATGCACCTTGAGAAGACATTTTACCATCTTCATTATAGAGTATCCACAACCCTTCTTCAATACCGGAAATATATCCACCGGCAACTTTGGGTTTTCCATTATCATAATATTCATTATATTTTCCACTGGCAACGCCATTAACATAACCCGCTTCAATTTTCTTATTCCCGTTTTCGTACCAATAAGTACAAAGTCCGTTTTTAGTCCCTTCTTTAAAGATTTCTTCAGATTCTTTTTTCCCATTGGTAAAATAGGTAATGGATTTGCCATTTTCTTTGCCCAGTTTATAGGTAATTTCCGAATTTGGTTTGCCATCCTGATACCATGTCAACCAATCGCCATCCTTTTGGTCTTTTACGTATTGACCCTCTTGTTTTTTCTGTTTATTTTCGTAATTAATTACCCACGTTCCTTCTTTGAGACCATTGACATAACTTCCATCGGCTTTCACTGATCCATCTTCAAAATATTCTTTCAGATTGCCATTTTCTTTGCCTTTTACATAATTTACTTCCTTCTTGATTTGTCCGTTTTCGTGATATGAGATATACTGGTTATCAAACACCCCATCTACCATGGTACTTTTAATCTTTACCTGACCATTTTCGTACCATTCCATGTATTCGCCTTCCTGTTTGCCATTGATCCATTTTTCCTGATTCATTTTCTGTCTGTTGGCATACCACGAAGTGACAACACCATCTTTTAACCCATTAACATACATTGCAGAGAAAGCTTCACGACCATTTTCATACCATGATTTGGAAGGACCATTAAGTACTCCATTGGTATAATTTTCTACAGCTTTTACCTGACCGTTCTCGTACCACCACATCCAGAGTCCGTCTTTTCTTGCTCCTTTTACAGTGCCTTCCATAACAAGTTTTCCAGAGGGAGACATTTCCCGTTCAGTTTTAAACGTAATATCTTTCAGTTTTTCGCCTGTTTCAGACCATTGTTCCCAGATTCCTTCTTTACGGTCCTTGACAAATTTACCTTTCAACTGGATATTCCCGTTTTCGTACCAATAAGTAGCAGAACCGTTGAGCAAGCCATTGTCGCATGTACCTTCAAATGATTTTTGTCCGTTCGCATGCCATTCAATTTGAGAACCAATTTTCTTACCCGACTGAAAAGTCACTTCACGAAACTTATTTCCGTTATCATGATACTCAGCCCACAATCCATTTTTCTCATTATCAACATATTCACCTTCGCTTGATTTCTTGCCATTGGGATAAAACTCGGTCCATTTTCCAGATTTTTTACCATTTTGTTTATTGCCTTCCCACATTTTCTCGCCATTTTCGTACCAGGCAACCCACAAACCTGAAGCTATATCATTCTCATAAGTTTCAAGATATTTTTCCTGACCATTATCAAACCACCAATGTAAAGCACCCTGTTTTTTCCCATTGACATAGGAAGCTTCTTCCTGTTTGTATCCATTAGGATAAAATTTTACGACTGTCTGATAAGTATCCTCTGATTTCTTCTTCCCATTCTCGTCGTTTACAACCCATACTCCATCTTTCAGCCCTTTTTTATATTTACCTTCTTCCTTGATGCTTCCGTTCTGATTATATGCTTTAAAGCGACCATTCAGTGTGTCATTTTTCCAAAATTGTTCCAGTTTTTTTGCACCATTATCCCACCACTGATATTCCATTCCATTTTTCAAGTTATTTACATAAGGTATTGATTGTGCTTTAGTTCCATTTTCATAATAGGTAACCCAATCATCCTCTTTCGAATTGCCTTTCATGGTTCCTTCGGACTTTTTCGTTTTTTTGTCGTACCACTCGTTAACAGTATTATAATTCACTTCGGTACTTTTTTTCCCGTATGGATCCCATTCAATCCACTTACCTGTTCTACGATTATTGAGATAAGAACCTTGCTCTTTTAACTGACCATGAGGATACCAGAACGAACCATTACCTGATTTCTGACCTTTTTTATAGGAAATATTTAAAACAAGATTTCCTGTTTCTGTATCCCATTCCTTATATTCTTTTTCGATGTATCCGCCCTTGATTTCAGCCAGATACTTTGTTTTTGTGTCAACATTTACACCTTGGCATTTACCAGTATAAGGTTCATCTGTCCCTTTATTATAATATATACTGTTTTCGCGAAGATCTAACTGATCAAAAGAGACCGACTGCCCCCACATAACCATGCTAAAAAGAATCAGGGGCAACACAAGTAACTTGCTCATAATAAATATTTTTACTTAAATAATTAGATAAGGCCAAATATATGAACTAATTAATAGTGAAAAAATAGCTAATCGTTAATTAAACGTATTTTTTTTAATTATTTTTACACAAAGCTAAGTTACTGCATTTGAAAAATATAAGACTATTATTATCAGTTGTTTCTATCTTGTTGTTAATAACAATTACTTGGTTCGTTGATATTCCACATAATATTAGCGATGATTTTTCTATAATAATTGAAGACAGAAACAATAATATACTTGATGCTTCCATATCAAAGGATCAACAGTGGCGATTCGAGTTACCTGATTCAAGTATTAATATTAAATATGTAAAAGCATTACTAACATTCGAAGACAAGCGTTTTTATTACCATAAAGGTGTAGACATCATTTCTTTATTGAGAGCCTTTAAACTGAATATTTTAAGTGGAGGAATTAAAAGTGGTGGTTCGACCATCGACATGCAGGTTATCCGGTTATCTCGAAAAAACCCCCCACGCACTATCATCGAAAAGATAAAGGAAGTTTTTCGGGCATTATTCCTTGATTTTAAATATACAAAGACAGACATTCTTAGAATGTATGCCTCCGGAGCTCCCTATGGTGGCAATGTAGTGGGCATTGAAGCAGCCTCGTACAGATACTTTAATCATAGTTCCGTACAGCTTTCATGGGCAGAGAGTTGCCTCCTGGCAGTTTTACCTAATAACCCCTCAGCAATTCACCCCGGAAGGAACAGAGATAAGCTATTAGCAAAAAGAAACAGGTTACTCAAATCACTCTTGCATAAAAATGTAATTAACGAAGATGACTTTGAATGGAGTCAATACGAAGACCTGCCCGAAAAAAGCTTCACCATGCCACATAACGCTCCACATTTACTTATTAAAGCTGCTACCGAAAATAAATCCAGAAAGAAACACAGAATTACGACGACCTTAGATATGCAATATCAAGAGCAAGTAATTAGAATTATGGAATTGTATAAAACAAAGTATCGAGGAAATGGAATTCGTAATGCTGCCGTTCTTGTGCTCGACAACCGAACATCAGAAGTACTCGCCTATTGTGCGAATTACCATGATTACGGAAACGCAGAGACCCGTTCGCACGTCGACATGATTATGGCGCCACGTAGTACGGGCAGCATATTGAAGCCAATACTCTATGCTGCTATGCTCGACGAAGGTGAAATCCTGACAAAATCGCTTGTACCCGATATTCCGATCAATATAAAAGGATATGCTCCCAAGAATTTCAATCGCGGTTATGATGGAGCAGCACCTGCCAACAAAGCATTGGCAAGATCATTAAATGTTCCTGCAGTAAAAATGTTGCTACAATATGGGGTTAATAAACTTCATGCCCGATTAAAAAGATTGGGAATGCAGCATATAAATCATCCTCCCGCGCATTATGGTCTGTCGTTAATTCTCGGAGGTTGTGAAGGATCTTTATGGGAACTTTGTGGTATTTATGCTTCATTTGCCAGGACGCTCCACAGGTATTACGAAACATCTGGAAAATATGTACATACTGATTTTCATCCTCCTTACATTGTAAAACCAGAAAATACGCCCGATATGGTATTATCTGATAATCCCGGTGAGTTTTCTGCTTCTTCCATATACTTTACTTTATTAGCGATGAACGAAGTTGAAAGACCAGGTGCCGATGTTAACTGGGATTTCTATTCCAATTCCCGTAAAATTTCGTGGAAAACCGGCACCAGTTTTGGTTTTCGTGATGGCTGGGCTATCGGAATCAGTCATAATTATGTGGTGGGCGTTTGGATTGGCAATGCCGATGGCGAAGGTCGACCCGAACTTACAGGAATAAAAACAGCAGCCCCCGTAATGTTCGATGTCTTTCGCATTCTGAATGAGAATAATCAATGGTTTTACCCGCCGTATAATGAAATGGAAAAAATAGTCGTTTGTAAAAAAAGTGGGTTCATGGCTGGTCCCTATTGTGATATAACGGACACTGTATGGCAACCTGAAGCAGGTTTAAAAAGTCCCGTTTGCCCCTATCATCAGCTTATTTACGTGAATCAGGATGAAACTTATAGAGTACATGCCGGTTGCGAAAGCCAATCAAACATGAAAGAGAAAACATGGTTTATTTTACCTCCAATGATGGAATGGTTCTATAAACAGAAAAACGGATGGTATGTATCTCCCCCTGTTTTCAGACCCGATTGTCAAAGCAATTTTGAAACAGGACAAAATAATATGCAATTGATTTACCCTCAAAACCCTTCAAAAATTTTTATTCCTTTAGATTTAGGGTCTAAGCAGCAATCTGTATTATTCGAAGCCGCACACCGAAAGCCCGGCACTTCCATTTTCTGGTATATTGACAATCAATATATCACTGAGACAAAGCAAATTCACCAGATATCTGTAAACCCTTCCAAGGGAAAACATATGTTGATATTGACCGACGAGTTTGGAGAAATGATATCCGTTCCATTCGAAATCACAAAAGATTTAAAATAATCATGCAGCGTTATAAAAAACTTTTCGTCTTTGATTCGAATTAAAGTCAATGAACCAATACACAGAAATACATAACGACCTGATTCAGTTGTGCAAAAAGAAAGATAGCACAGCGCAATATAAGATTTACAAGCTATATTATAAAGCCATGTATAATACTTCACTCAGAATACTAAACAACTCAGCCGATGCAGAAGACATCATGCAGGAAGCCTTTCTTTCTGCTTTTTCTAAGATCGACTTATATAAAGGTGAAGTGAGTTTTGGTGCCTGGTTGCGACGGATTGTAATTAATATGTCGCTGGATTATCTCCGAAAAAAGTCGAAACATCAACTGGTGTACGAAATAGAGCCATTAAATACTGTACCTGTTGATGTGGAATATATGGTTAATGAAAAAGATGAAAATGCGGTGATTACAAAGATACAGGAAGCTGCAACTCTTTTACCTGATGGATACCGTGTAATATTCTCACTGAATCTATTAGAAGGATATGATCACGACGAAATATCAGAAATATTAAAAATCACCCCTTCGACTTCCAGAAGTCAGCTTGCAAGAGCCAAAAAGAAACTTATTGAGATAATGGAGACTCAAACGCTTAAAAATGAAGTTTATGAAAGAGCTTAATGATTTCATTCAGGAAAACGCCCGAAGCTTCAACAGTTTCGAACCAGGAGAAGATCATTTTCTGAATTTCCAGAAAAAAATGATCAAGAAAAACGTTTATCGTGAGATATACCATAAAATACGATATGCAGCCGCCATCCTTTTGTTAATTTCTGTCGGTACAACCGCCACCTTTTTTATTATCAACGAAAATAAAGTTACTGCTGTCAATAATCCGATGTCGGAAATTGATACTTATTACACGGAGAAACTGGACAATAGCATGAATGAGTTCATGTTTCTGGAAATGAATCAAACTGAGAAAGATATGATACTGAAAGAAGTTTCTGAAATTGATTCATTGAGATCCAAACTAAGCGATGAATATATTATGTCGGGGCAAGATCCCAAGGTAGAAGAAGCCATTATTCAGCACTACGAGACAAAACTTCGTATTCTGAATCGTATCGTAACTAAAATGAAAAAAGTAAACCAATCAAAAACTAACTCATATGAAAAGGTCAGCAACTAAATTAATCACAGCGATTGTAATTGCTGTATTATTTCCCGTTTTTCTTTTTGCTCAACAAGTAGCAGAGAAAAAATTCACAAAGAGCTGGAATACCAATACCCAGTCGACTGTCGAAATCATTAACAAGTTTGGGGACATACAATTAATTCCCTGGACAAAGAACGAAGTGCAAATTGATGTACTAATAAAAATCGAACATTCTAATGCCGACAAAGCAAAAGAATTGCTTGAGTATGTAAATATTAAGACATCTGAAGAAGGATCCAAAATTATCGTCGAAACGACTTTTGATGAACAAATTAATAAATTTATGACCAAACAAACCGACGGTCATCGTGTAAAAATCTTGTATACTATTCACCATCCCATTTATCTTATGTTCGATATCAAGAATAAATATGGCGATCTTACAATAGATGAGCTCACGGGTAAAAGTAATTTTGACATTAAATTTGGTGATATCAAGGCAAAAAATCTGAATTTTGATGATACCAAACCCTTTGGACAACTTGATCTCTCCTATGGTAAGGCTGAAATAGAAAAATGCTCCTGGATGCAGTTTAATATTAAGTATAGCGATTTAACAGTAAATGAAGCAACTGCCCTGATTATTATCAGTAGTTATTCGAATTTAGCAAGTGGCGTGATTCATTCTATTGTAGCAAATTCCAAGTACGACAATTATAAAATTAAGATGATCAAAAATCTGGTTATTGACGCAAAATACAGTGATATAAGCTGTGATTTCCTCGAAAAGCAAATCGTTTCAAACATCAGCTATACCGATCTGAAAATTCACAATATCCAGGGAGATTTCGAAAAAATTAAAGTAGATACAAAATATGGCGATGTTAAACTGGGCATATCACCTTCTGCTTGCTATACAATTAATGCCAGTTGCGAGTTTGGGGAAATTAAAGTACCCGAAAAAGCTAATATTAACAGACACGTAGGGAATTATAATGTTAATATCTCAGGGACAGTAGGATGCAAGGAGAGTAAATCATCAACCGTTGAAATAACGGGAAAATATGCAGATATTAAACTTGAAAATTAGTATTAAGGGGGCTTTGCCCCCTTTTTTTTTGTATTTTTGCCTGAAAGCTGCCAGAAACCATGATTTTCTTCCCACGAGGGATATTTTTTGTAATTACTTTACTGTGCCTCTTGTCTGAGATAGTTTTTCCTTTTCAGGCCAGAGCACAAGTTTATAATTTTACTGTAGATAAACCTGTACTTGCATGTTCATTTAGTCCTGATGGAAAATATTTGGCTGGCTTATCTGCTGATAAAGTAATCAGACTATGGGAAGTTGAAAGTGGAAAGTTTATTACTCAATTATCCGAAGAAACTGGAGATGGAGATGTGGCCATATGTTTTAGTCCCGACGGAAAATACATAGCTAGTGGAAACTGGGATAAATCTATTAAAATTTGGGATATTTCTAAACGTAAAGTAGTTAAACGGCTTCTGGGTCATAAGCAAGCAGTCAGAAGTCTTTCCTATAGTCCAGACGGGAACTTCCTTGCCAGCGCAGGATGGGATAACGAAATAAAAATCTGGTATGCTCCCACAGGCGTCAACCTCAAAAATTTTAAAGGACATACACAGTGTATACGATCTATTATGTTTAGTTCAGATGGAAAACATTTAGTGAGTGGCGGTTATGACTTAAACCTTAAAGTGTGGAATGTAGCTTCGGGAACGGAAGTTTTTAGCGTAAAAGCGCATAAATTCCCCATCGAGACTGTCGCATATCACCCCAATTGTCAATGGGTAGCTTCGGCTGGCTTAGACAATGAAATTAAACTTTGGAGCGCTATTGACGGAAGCCTAATCAGAACTTTTTCAGGTCATAAAGAAGGTGTATATTCCATACAATTCAGTCCCGACGGCATATATCTGGCCAGTGCAGGGAACGACAATAATATTATTATTTGGAATGTCTCAAACGGAAGTATTGTAAAAGAATTATCCGGTCATAATCAGGGAGTCAGAACCCTCGATTTTGTGTTTAACGGAAAGTATTTAGCCTCAGGTGGAGTTGATCGCGCATTAAAAATATGGAATGTCAGCGAGCTTAATATTAAACCATACAATTCTATAAAATTTAATACCAACAACATTAATATAATATCGACCCGATGGACTAAACCTTTAGTAACCGATCTCATGGTTTTCGAAAAGTTGCAAACAATAACTGTATCAACGGATGAAACAAGTCTGAATAAATTTCAACTTTTTATCAATGGAAATGAGTGTAAAAGCTTTAATGGTAGTGATTCTATTTCTCTTATGCCAAAAGCAGTTAAAAAGTACCCGGGAAACTTAGAACTTACCTATGAAATTGAAATATCTCCCGGTGATAATGAAATTCAATTTTTTGCAGATAATATTGAAAAAGGAATTTACACTGTCAGTCCTACAGTAAATATTAACTTTTACCCGATTAATGAGCAAAAGACAAAATCCAGGCTTATGGTTCTTATTATTTCACCCGAGAACTATGCGGATAAAAAATGGTCGTATAAACCCGATGATACCGAAAAATTTAAAGGGATACTTAAAACACAGGAAGGTAAAACTTTTTCTACAGTAGAAATAAAAGAGCTTAGCAAATCAGATGAAGTGTCAAAAGACAAGGTATTTTCTGAAATTCTCGAATTTGTAAACTCAAGTCAACAAAACGACTTTGTAATCCTCTCGTTAACTGGATTTTTCTTGACTAATGCCGAAGGAAAAATAGTGTACTTGCCCCCTTACACCACAAGTAAGAATATCAACGATCAAGCATTTTTATTAGAAAGTCTTTGCAAATCTTTATACAGAATTCCTGGCTTTGGGGGTATTATTTGCGATGTTTCAAGAAAACCAAAATTGATTCCCGACGGATACTTACCAGTTACAGGAAAAGATGTTTTTTTAGTGTTACAATCTTGTTTAACAAATAAAAAACAGACGGTTATTTTAACGATGGACAATCCTGAACCCCTGAATATGTTCGATCAACTGGCCAATAGTTTTCACATAAATAATGATCAGGACGGAAACAAGGCTATAGATTTCAAAGAAGTATCGCTTTTTATAAGGAATTTTACTTCTAGCCAGTTTTATTTCAGAGGAAACCTCTTTCCTCTGTATATCCATAATTGATATTTTTTTTCTGCGACCTGTTAATATTGGTATCATTCTTCGAAATATTTTTTTTAGGTTTGTATCAAATTTTATACTATGAAGAACTTTTGGATATTACTCATAATAACTATCACTTTATCAGGATGTAGCAGCAACGAGCCTTCTTTAATTATTGAAGATTTCAATCCACTTTCGAATTTTAATACAGATACAAGCAAAACACAGGATTTGTTTCTTGACTATAGCAACAGTATCGATAGTGGTTTTATGATTCCTTCTGCTCAGCAAATTGCCGGAGGATATTTCAAATATACCTTTAAAGCAAAAAATAATACGGGTAAAGACGCTGAATTTTTCTTCAAACTATATTATCAGAACGAAAGTTATGCTTTTTCGCTTTATAATGATAAAGGAAAAGAAAACCCTTTATGTTCAGAGAATTTTTATGGAAGTGATGAACATACTGACATTGGATTTATCTCTACTGGTATCATTCCTGCTGATGATCAGTTTCATGAAATTTCGGGACAGTTTAGAATAGTTGGTAATCCAAGAAACGAGCAAAATTTCTTTGGAACGGATCCGCGCGACAAGTATTTTACTCAAAGAGCAATACAAAAATATATTGATGCCATAAACGCTACCCCCGAATGGATTGATGCAGTTAAGAAAAAGGCAGTTGAAGGTGGTGTTAGTACCGAAGAACAAGTGTTAGCTGATGCTCAGTATTCGGCTTTAATGGATAGAGAAAAAGATATAGCAAATCAACGCTGGAAGAGAAATCCCAGAACTGGAAAATATTCCTTTATGCTGGTAGTAGTTGATCCGGAAACAATGCAGACTATCCCCGACTACATTCAAAACATCAGTAAAACAAATGAGAATAAAAGATTTGTAAACCCATATTTTTATTTTAAAAGTCAAGACCCAAATAATTCTAAAGTTATTCTAAAACAGGCAAATAATTTAATCTATGTAAAAGCCCGTCCTGAGTTTGCCAATGGAATTTATATTAACAAATCAGAATTTCCGCTGGACTATAAAATGAATTCTGAAAGTTTTAACCCAACATGTAGCAACGATTCAATAAAATATCATCAAGCTAATTTTCAGCAATTTTTCCATAAAGTCGATCCCAATGAAGTCTTTTACAATATCAATCAAATTTCAGATGTTCATGGTGATGCCTATACCATGGAAGATTATAAAAAGAATGCATTGGCAGATAAAGACAGTCGCGTGAAATCCAACATAAGCATCACTGATTGTCCGTGTAAAACGGTAGGTCTTGATTCCGCTGGAGCCATTTACATGAAAAATCCCGCTTCGGTGAAAGACAGAATGAGGAAGGAAAACGTTGGCATCATGACCCGACAAGGTTTGAGTTATGGAAAATATCGTGTAAAAGTTCAATTACCCAGTCTTTTAAATAAACATCAAGTATGGAACGGGATTACTAATGCCATCTGGATGATAGGCCAGACGAGCGAAGAATGGAATAACAGACGTATTTGCACAAATAAAGGATATATTCCCAAAACAGAATACGGTCCGGATGCAAAAAGATTATCGACTATGCCTTATACAGAAATTGACTTCGAAATATTAAAAGCAAATCGCTATTGGCCATCGACATCCTATCCCGATCAAATTGTAACTCCTAAAGAAACGGCAGAAGATGCCAACAAAATAGTTGTTACTTGCACCAATTGGGATATGGCCTGCCCTGAACCACCACTCTATAATATTGGATATTACGAGTTTGAAAAAGATGGCGTGAAATGGGGGCTGCACAGATGGGATCATTGGTATCAAGCTATTACAGAAAAGTATTCAACGGAAGATATTTTTGATAATCCTTACTATTATTTTGAAATTGAATGGAAACCCGAGGAAATAATCTGGCGTATTGGTCCCGAAAAAGATCAGTTGAAAATGGTTGGTTACATGAATCAAACTGTGACGAGCATACCCAATAATCAGATGTTGCTTGTTTTCACACAGGAATATCATGTAGGACGTTGGTGGCCAGAATCTTCTCAACCACAGGAAAATATCCCGTTTCCAGCACAAGAAATTACAGGAAAAATTCTGGAAATAGAAATAGAGTAATTTTCTTAAGAAACATCTAATCCGAAACGCTTTCTGAAAGTATCAAAATGACTGTACTTTTCAGATAGGTATTTAATCTTATCACTATCAGTATAATACATGTTTTTTGTATCAGTAGGTTCTACCAGTTCAAATGTAAAATCGAAGCTATGTGGACCTAGTTCTGAACGTAAAAACAAGCGAATTCGGTCAAGATTTCTAATAAACTCGTTTTTCTGATATTCGTTTTCGATGACAATATTAATCTTACCATCCGGTTCGATGGCAGGGGTTGTATTCTGCAACGTAACTGCCAGGGTTGGGAACTGTTCTTTATCTGCAACAGCCAACTTTTTCCAGCACTTATCCAGATTTTCATTGGTCAAAGTAATGAGGTCAGCCGTTTTTTTTTCCTCTGTATCTGCCTTTTCTTCTGATTTATTTGCAACTGGCTTTTTAATAGAAAACGTGGCAATTTCAGGCTTGAATGAAGTTTCGGGAACCACCGATTTTTGCGGCTCAGGGGTCTCTTGTGGGGATGATGTCTGATAGTTTGAGGCTTGCTCTTTTGCAACTTGCTGACTTGCAGTATTCTTATTTGCTTCAGTTGTTACACTGTTAGTTTTCGAATTTATTTCCTGTGTTGTTTTATTCGTTTGGGTAATCCCACCGTTAGGCTCAACGGAGGCAATTCCGGCAATTTTAATAAGGGTGAGTTCTACCAGAAGTCTTTTACCAGAAGCAGCTTTATATTGAATGTCACATTGGGTGGCAATATCCAGCGCATTATACAAAAAGGCAACCGATGTGTGCTGCGACTGAAAGAGATATTTTTCACGAATATTATCCCCTACTTCAAGCAATTCTATCGTTTTGGGTACACGGCAAATGAGCAAATCCCGGATATGCTTAATGAGACCGGAAATAAAATACTGTGCATCAAATCCATGCAGTAAAATATCATCGAGAATCATTAATAATTCAGAGACCTGTCCTTTGAGCAGGTAATCGGTTATTTTGAAGAAGTAATCATAATCCAGCACATTGAGGTTTTTCAGGACTTGTTCGTAGGTCACCTGGGTTCCAGAAAAACTCACAATCTGGTCGAAGATAGACAGTGCATCCCTTAATGCTCCATCGGCTTTCTGTGCAATAACATTTAACGCATCAGAATCGATACTTATATTTTCCTGATTAGCAACAAATTCTAGTCTTTTTACAATATCATTAACAGAAATTCTATTAAAGTCATACACCTGACAACGAGAAAGTATGGTAGGTAAAATTTTATGTTTTTCGGTAGTTGCCAGAATAAAAATGGCATGTGCAGGAGGTTCTTCCAGTGTTTTCAGGAAAGCATTGAAAGCAGATTGGGAGAGCATGTGAACCTCATCAATGATATATACACTGTAATGTCCAACCTGGGGTGGGATACGTACCTGATCAATCAGGCTGCGGATATCCTCTACCGAGTTATTAGAAGCACCATCCAGTTCGTGAATATTAAAAGAGCCTGATTTATTAAAGGCAGTACAACTCTCACATTCGTTGCAGGGTTCTGTTTCTGACGTAGAATTCTGGCAATTAATGATTTTTGCAAAAATTCGGGCACAGGTTGTTTTACCAACACCTCTGGGGCCGCAAAAAAGATAAGCATGTGCCAGTTGTTTACCCGTGATTGAATTTTTAAGCGTCTGTGTAATGCTCTCTTGCCCAATGACAGAAGAAAACGCATCAGGGCGATATTTTCGGGCCGATACAATAAAATTATCCATCCAAGTTATTTTTACAAATATACTAAATGTAGCATTTTTGAAATGCAGTTCTAAAGAGAATTATTCATTTTTTTTCAGCCATCCTTTTAGTTTCATTTGGGATGAAAAAATCCCCAAAATTCATCCTCTACTTTGTAAACTGCCATTCGTATTTATCAATCAAATAAATCATCGCTGCAAGCGAAGCGCTTCCCAGTTGAAGTTCACGCTGACTTATTTTATCGAAAGTATCGTTGGCCGAATGATGATATTCGAAATACCTATGCGGATCCGGAACGATAGCCATCAGAGCCACACCTTGCGGTTTTAATGGGGCAATATCTACACCTGAACCTCCTCTGATAGATTTCCATACACCCCAGGGGTTGAGGAAATTTACCATTTCTACCATGTTGGCATATTTTGCATCGTCCATATCGGCACTAAATCCCATGGGCGTTGCACCGCCCCTGTCACTTTCGATAGCAGCAATATGTATTTCCTTATTTTTCTCAGCCATTTCGGCATATTTTTTAGCCCCACGCTGTGCGACTTCCTCGTCCATAAACATCACTATACGTATGGTATGGCGTGGCTTATAGTTCATTTCACGGAAAAGTCTGATAACTTCCATAGACTGCATACACCCTGCTCCATCATCATGCGCACCGGGACTGTTATCCCAGCAATCGATATGCCCACCCACGAGAATTATTTTTTCGGGAAATTCGCTACCTTTAATTTCTCCAATCATGTTGTAAGAAATGGTATCAGGATAGGTTTTGCAAAAAGTTTCTACAGTCAGCTTTCCCTTAGGAGATGTCTCTATCAATCCGGAAAGCACATCTGCATCCCGTGTGCAAATCGAAAGCGCTGGAATAGAATCCCTACAATCGTTATAGCGCATGACACCCGTATGAGGGAATTTATCGGTAGTCTGCGTGGATGACCTGGCCAGTATCGCAGCAGCTCCCTTGTTGGCAGCTTCGGTAACACCCTTAGAACGAAAGGCAGCAATTTCGCCATACGACATAAAGGTGTAATAATTCTCGGGATTCATTTTCCGGTTATAGAAAACAATTTTTCCTTTGACCATTGAGTCAGGTAAAGCTTTCAGACTCTCAATCCCATCCACTTCGATCACTTCTTTGGTCAGCCCATTTTTTGGCGTAGACACAGACATACCAAAAGAACAGATTTCCAACGCTTTTGATTCCTTATTATCAAGAGTAAATTTTGCTTTTTCCTTGCCTCCTCTTTTCCAGTTCCTCACCATAATTTCTTGCGCATATACTGTATCTGCTCCGTAATCTTTCATTTTTTCCCGGGTCCATGCCAAGGCGTCCAAAGAAACCTGCGATCCACATAATCTTCCCGGCATCTTTGTAACCAATTCTTCCAAGAACTTATATGAGCTGCTATCTTTTAAAGCTGCACGATAAAGTTTATCTACAAAAACAGAGTCTGCATTCTGGGCTTTAATTACAGAGACAAAGATTGTAAAACTTAAAACAGTCCAAAGTATTAATTTTTTATTCATTATTTATAGCCAATATAGGAGATAAGCGGATAATGATCGCTTAACTCGGATTTATAGGTATGGGTATTGTAGGATTTAAGTGAATCTGAGTATAAAATATAGTCAATTCTGAAAGAATGAACTTTCCCCGGATAGGTACTTCCTGATCCAGAGCCCGACTCAATAAAAGCATCATTTAAATTATTACTAATCGTTCCATAACAATAAGATACAGGAACATCATTAAAATCTCCACAAACTAGAACAGGGTAAATAGATTCGGATATCTTCTCGGCAATGATCAAAGCCTGAGATTGTCTTTCTCGGTATGCCCTTCTTAAGCGAGAAATGATCCCCTTCCCTCGTTCGATTTCTTTTTCAGCCACCTTCACATCCGAAACATAGTTCAAATCTTCGGCAGATAATCGAATAGACTCCAGATGATTATTAAAAACCCGAATCACAACTCCTGAATCAACTTCAATATCACTTCGTAATGTCATATTTGAAGATTTGTCGAACAAAATCTGCTCTTTGCCCACAATAGGAAAACGACTAAATGTGGCGATTCCAAATCGCTGAAATTTCTTAACAATAACCGGAAAATACCGATGATGATATTGATAGCCTAATTCTTTTGTCAAGATATTAAACGTTTCAAAATCCCCTTTTGTATTTTCATAATACTCCTGCAAGCACAGAACATCAGGATTCTCCTCTTGAATGAAATTCATTATAGAATCGCGCCACTCCAGATTGTTCTTCCATGAATATAGATTAAAAAGGCGCACATTGAAAGTCATCAATTTAAAGGTTTTCTGTTCAGGTACTTTTTCATTAAAAAAACCAAACTGATAATAATCCGTTATTAGAAAACATGACCAAACAAAGGGAAGTATAAAAATAAAAATGAGTCGCTTATACTTTTTAATAATTAGTAGAATAAATACCAATAGATTAAACCAGAACAAGTATGGAAAGATCAAACCAAATAAAGAAGGAATTATGGATAGCCCGGGAGGAATGAATCTGGCGGATATACTCAATAATAAGGCAGATATAGAAAAGAAAGCCATGAGCTTAAAAAGGAAAGCTATAAATCTTCTTAACAGTGATTTGCGCTTCTCTGAATTCATTTCCCTGTATTAAAAAGTTTTTCTTTTTCCTCACGGTTCAGGCTTTCATATCCCGATTTGGAAATTTTATCAAGTATCCTATCAATTTCAGCCTGATGTTTATTTTTTTCGAAATTATAATCCTCGTCCTTTAAATCTTTCGCCTTCTTTTTGTAGGTGGGCTTTTTAACTCTCATTCTTGGTTTTGGATTCACTACCCATTCTATGAGGGATTCAAACCACTTCATGATATTTTTACCTTTCCTGATTTGTAAAGCGTAAATAGCACCAAAGGCAGCGCCGCCCAAATGAGCGATATGACCGCCTGAATTCATGGAAGGTATACTTAATACATCAATAATAATTGTAACCAGTGCAATATATTTTAGCTTGACCGATCCTAAAAACATAAGATTAAGACTCAGATCGGGTTTATACAAGGAAATGGCGATCACTATGGCGATCACAGAAGCAGATGCACCCAAAGCAAAACTCTGATCTAAAACTCGTTCATATACTGGAAAGATATTAAAAGCGAGTATGAAAAATAATGCACCCGCCAAACCACCAATTAAGTAAACGGGCAATATTTTCCGATTCCCCAGATACTGAATAAATATTTTACCAAACCACCACAACCAAAGCATATTGAAAAGGATATGCAGAAAATCTTCATGTAAAAACATATATGAAACGGCTGTCCAGGGTCTGTAAGTCAGAACGTCTGTATTTGCTGGTAGTACGAAGTATTTTATAGGATTGATTATCGTATGCCCTTCGGGTCTGAATAAAAAGGCAAAAACGTCAATCAGTTTGAAAATCAAAAATACAGCTCCATTAACATATATCAACTTCATCAAGTTGTTGCCTGATTTAAAACTGGATTTTATTTGGTCGAAAATTGTCATAGTAATGTTTAGTTGATTTTCTTCTTTCGCCAGGCTTTTATGAGGAAAAATCCGAATATCATCCCCCCCAGGTGAGCAAAATGTGCCACATTATCACTCTGAGCATTATACAATCCAGAAGCCAATTCTATAGCACCATAAACCATTACAAAATATTTCGCTTTCATGGGAATGAAGAAATATATATAAATCAGCGCATTGGGAAACATCATACCAAAAGCCAGCAACAACCCGAAGACCGCTCCTGAAGCGCCAATAGTGGATGAATTCAGGAGTAAATTGAGTTGTCCCATGGCAGGATCCATGTAGTTTTTATTGTCCTGAAGGATTTTATACCCTTCATTTAATACCGTTTGTATCTGCTCATAGGCCATGGTCGATTCAAGATATGAAATCTGAATATAATTGACAATCATTTGGACCACTGCTGCTCCGATGCCTGTTACAAAGTAATAAATGAGAAAGTTTTTAGGTCCCCAGAAATTCTCAAGTGCACTACCAAACATCCAGAGGGCAAACATATTAAAGAGAATATGTGTTAAGCCATTGGTGTCGTGCATAAACATGTACGTAATGAACTGATGAGGGTAAAAGCTTTCTGAAGTAACATAATGTAAGCCCAGATATTCTGACAAATCGACATTAAATTTTGCTTTGATAGCCAGATCCGCTATATAAAACAATATATTAAGTATGAGCAAGTTTTTAACAACTGTCGGGAGCACTCTGAAGCCTGTGGGTCTGTATTGATTCATCTTACCTGAATTGTTTATCTATTTCTTCGGTGGGTACTATTACAAAAACTTGTTTACCTGAATGTGTATAGGAAGGCTGACTGCATGCAAAGAGCTTATCGAAAATGTATTGCATTTCTTCACGAGCCAGCACTTTACCATATTTGATACAAGAAGCATCGGCTAAAAAACCTGCCATCATTTCATTCGACAAATCAGTGAGCGAAGCATGGTTTTCGCGGAAAGAATGAAGAAATTCCTGTACAAACTCTTTACCAGAGAATGAATTGAGCCCTGCCGGAATACCATGTATAATGATGGCGTTTTTTCCAAATTCGCCAATATCGAAGCCAAATTGAGTCAATACGGGAAGCAAATCGGTTAACAAGGGAAATTCTTCAGTCGAAACGGTGACAGTTTCGGGAAAAGCAATTTTTTCGGTAACAACCGACCTGTTTTTATGTTGAACAAGAAATTCTTCAAACAATATTCTTTTATGTGCTCTGCGTTGGTCAATATAGATTAAGCCGGATTTAAATGTGGTAAGTATATATTTTCCTTTAATCTGCAAAAAGGTATTTGGAAAATCGTGTTTTTCGGCTGTACCTATTTCCAAAAAAGCTTGTTCCTCTCTCCTATTTGGAATTTCTGGCTGATGTATCTGGTTTTTTAAATCCGACAATCTGGATTCAAACGAAACAGGCCTTTTTTCGGTCGTCGTTGTTTTAAAGGGATTATAATCGGGGTTGATTTTTATTTCTGGCGTATTTCCCTGATAATTTTTTGGAACCGGAGGTAAATCTATAAAGGGGTTACTATCGAAGTCAATAGAAGGAATCATATTACTTTTCCCCAGCGACTCTTTAACGGCCGAATTAAGGTATCTGAATATAATTTGTTCGTTTTCGAATTTAATTTCCGTTTTAGTAGGATGAATATTAACATCAATGGAAGCAGGAGGAATAGTAAAATAGACAAAGAACACGGGTTTTGACTCGGCATTAATGAGGTTTCCGTATGCCTGCATCATGGTTCTGAAGTAATACTGATGCTTAAAAAAACGATTATTTACAAAAAAGAAATTATGCGAATTTGATTTTCTGGCAAATTCAGGTTTTCCGATATAGCCTTCGATCTGCACTACAGATGTGTCTATTTTAAGAGGGATTAATTCCTGATCGATGGCTTTTCCGAAAACGCCCGTAATTCTTTGCTTCAGATTAGACGGAGGCAGCATATAAATGTCTTTGCCATTGTGTGCGAGGTTCATACTAACACCAGGATTAGACAAGGCTACACGTTGAAATTCTTCGATAATCTTACTGAATTCGGTCTGGTCGCTTTTCAAAAACTTCCTGCGGGCAGGGACATTAAAAAACAGGTTACGAACGGAAAATGTTGTTCCTACAGGGCAAGCCACAGGTTCCTGACGGATAAAATCGGAGCCATTGATTTCGACTAAGGTACCGATACTATCTTCTTCCC
>PHDH01000042.1 GCA_002840935.1 Bacteroidetes bacterium HGW-Bacteroidetes-21
GACGCATAGAGATTGACAATACTGTCGATGAGCGTCAGCAAGTCTTTTTTCGGGAAATAGGTTACGCCGTAAAAAGGTCTGCCATCGGGCAAAGTAAAAACATTGAGCGGCCAACCACCCTGCCCTGTGATTCGCTGTATTGCCTCCATGTAAAAAGCATCCACATCGGGTCTCTCTTCACGATCGACTTTCACACAAACGAAAAAACGGTTCATAGCTTCTGCCACCTCGGCATCTTCAAAGGACTCGTGCTCCATCACGTGGCACCAATGACACGACGAATATCCTATGCTTACAAACATCAATTTTTGTTCGTCCCGGGCTTTTTTTAGTGTGTCTTCGTTCCATGCATGCCATTCGACCGGATTAGAGGCGTGTTGTTGGAGATAAAGACTCTGTTCCTGTGATAATTTGTTCATATTTTATTAAAAAAAAACAGGCAAGAAAATATTCATCCCTTACCTGCTATTAGATTAAAGTTTTAACAATTAGTGTTTTCCAAAAATAAACATAATACCCAGTTGAAAACCGGTATGTTCGAGGAAGTTATTCATATAATTTTCTTCTTCGTAAAGTTCATCAGCTGCATCAAACATTCTTACTGAATACTTAACACTATGACGACTACGTAGAAGTGCATTATAAGAAAGATTGATTCCAATACGATCATTGAAAATAAACTGAAGGCCACCACTATATCCCAGATATCCCATCGTATTGCTACGTGAGCGATAGGTTACTTCCACGTATTTATTAACGATTTCGTTATATGCGAGGTCGATAGAGGGAATATTAAAACCACGTAAACCAGCATTGAATTCGCCAAAAAAGTTGATGGCAAAATTTCCTTTGCTTACAACAATGGGAATGTTAGCCACCAGGTTCAGTCCGAATTTAGTGGAAGAGTAACCGCCTTTGACCCACATTTGTTCGGGGTCGGCATATTCTACAAAAGCTTCTTTGTCGAATTTAAACTGATCATACTCCACACTGGCTCCAATACCAAGACCATAACCAAAAATATAATTATAGTCGAAATTAATCTGGTAGCCATTTTTTGCAAAAAAGCCCATATCGGATGTACTTTTCAAATTTTCGCCGGGCATAACCATACCGCCACCGATATTAAGATAACTATCATGATCCCAGTATTCCATATCAACCTGAGCATTCAACCCGGTGAGTCCGATGGAAAATACAGCTGCAAATAAATATTTTTTTAACATAGCTATTCCTTTCAATATTAATAAGCAAGGTACAAATCAATAAACACATCATTTAAGGCTGGCACAGTTTCAATCTGCGGATACTTTCGGGGATAGAAATTATTCTTAATGTCGACTGAAGACAAAAGAATTTCATAGATCAGGGTTGGGGGATTTGCTCCATTATCCTCTAAAACCAAAAATTTAAACACCTCATTACTGGTGAACTGAACATAATCAAAAAAGTAACCACCGGGAAAATCGCCGGGACGTCTGAATTTAAAGGGATAACTGCTGGGCGAAGCGGTAACAGTTCGTCCAACATAGGTCATATTATGCCACAATTCGATATAAATGCTGTTGCTTTTATAGGCAGAAGGAAGCATCAGATTGATAGAATCAATAAAAACACGTTGTGGTGCAGGATTAATAAATATTTGCTGAGTTACTTCGTCAAACGACCCATTAGTACAGGTTCCCTTAAGCTTAACATTATAAGTACCGGCATTTTGAAAAATATGTGTAGGCTCATCATCGTTGTCTTCAATACCATCACCAAAAGTCCATGCAAAAATATTTGCTCCGGTAGATGCATTTGTAAAGATTACTTTATTGGGAGCAAAAGAGTTGTTGTTAAAATGAGAAAAACTATATCCAGCTTCTACAGGAATTGATGCGAGACTCAACTCGGGCATGTCAAGAGACATCGTATCAGTGCCAACTTCATTAGAAACGGTAAGCTTTACCTGATAATTACCCTGTGTTGTGTATATATGAGTAGGGTTTTGCTCTGTTGAAATAGTACCATCACCAAAATCCCAGCGGTATACCATATTGCCGATCTGATTGTTGGCAGTAATCTGATAATAGGTAACGGGATACGGCGGCTCACAGTTTTTAATCACCGAAGTCATACTTGTAATTTTTGGTGGTGGAGGACTTTCTCTGTAAAAAGTCCAGCCTTTAATCGGATCTTTTTCGCAATGCGTAAATAATAGTAAAATAAAAACACCGGCCATAAAAAGCGTCACCAGACCGGAGACTTTTGATAGTACATGGTTAAATTTCATCATGTTTTTCGATTTAATTTTTGCTTTCATGCAATAACCAGACCACATTTAACTCAAATTAACATTAAGAATAAAGAGGTATTGCTTTGCAAATATAATATATTTTTGAAAACCACTTAATAAGAACCTTGAAAGTGATTTTCTTCAGAGAAAAACAAATCTTAATTTCTCAATCTATAATATTTTCTTACAAACAGTTATGAATTATTCAATTATTTTATCTCTGAACCAAACTCCAAATATCGTATCTAAAGATTACCATAAAACCTTAGCGTCTTCGACTAATTTATTAAGAAGATAAGCATTTAATGATTTCTCCTTCGTATCCCAGCAAATTTTGTATAGTTTTCCATTCTTTCTATACTCAATTACAAGAAATGTATTTTTATCAACATCGTCTGGCACTGAACTTTCTAAACGACTTTTAATTAATGGGAAATCGAGTTTATTAGCTTTCAAAAACAGGGATGCAATATTGGTTTTCGACTGTTTATTTACATTTACGTTATCCTGATTTCTGAAATCATAATCATAGTATACATTACAACTCGTCTTGAAAACAAAAGTTCCAGAACTTGCCCAGGCTTTCCGAATCAGGAGATAATCACCTGTTTCGGGCGCTTCAATAGAAATACTTCCTACCATAGATGGCTCTGCAATGATTGAAGAAACAGCAGGTTCATTTGAAGATGCTGTAAGCATCCCCAATAATTTGGAGGGATCACTAATCGAAATTATTCCTGACGATTCGGTACCAAAAAAAATGTGAGAGTCGTCAGCAAAAGATGTTGAAGAGATAAAGGAGTAATTCAAAAAATCATAGCTGGCCCAATAACGCCCTGAATCGATAGATAAGTACAATTCGCCATACAAATCAGCAAAAAGATATTTTCCAGAAGTAGCAAGATGATGAACGGGAAAGTCTTCTTTAAGACCGATACCTGAAAATGACCAGGAATCATCCTTATTTTTCTTATACACCCCATCATCTGTGCCTGCAAATACCGATTTACCAATCGAGGTTAAAGAAGGAATATTTTTTGACGGCAACCCCTTATCTATACTCACCCATTTACCATCGAGCGAAAAACGATATAATCCGGATAAAGTTCCCACATACAAAACCCCATTGCACCAAGTATATGTTTGAATGAAAGCAGGCTTTGGGAATTCTTTAGTTAAAAGAGTCCATTGTACACCATCAGAAGAATTGAAAACTCCGCCCGTTTCACTTACCGCATAAAAAAATCCATTTATCTTTTCTACCATTACAAAAGGAGTTTGTTCATTAAGTATTTCCTCTCCGGTTGTTTTCCAGGTAAGACCTTTGTCGTTTGACATAATAATAAATGAATTGTTCATGGCAAAAACCATGTTGCCTGAAACAGAAATATTATTCACCCCTGTAATTGAACCCCCATTCATTAAACACTCTTTCCACACCAGACCATTGTCCACAGAAGAATACAGCCCTTTTTCGGTAGACGAAAAAAGGTTATAAGTATTTCCCTCTATATCGTTAATCTTCATGTATTCACTGGGCATACCATGATCAGAACTTTTAAATGTGTTTGAACTATTATCCAGTTTAAATAATCCATTATTTGTAAGTAAAAACAATTTGTTATCCTGAACTGTCAGGGATTTGATTTTATTTAAATTATCAGCTACAATCTTCCACGTTTCGCCTTGATCTTCAGAACTATACATTTTAGTTAAAGTCAGTATAAATACTTTATTATTATAAGATGCAACAGAATATACCGTACTCTCATTAAGAATAGTTTTACCTGTTACTGCCCAATTTTTTCCATTATCTTTTGAAAGAAATAAGCCTTTTGAAGTAGCTACAACGATTGTATTCTGAAGCGCTGCAATACTTCTAACAGATCCGTCAGAAGGAATTCCAGAAGCAAGAGCCCATGTTTTACCCCAATTACTTGAAAGATATACCCCAAAGTTTGTCCCGGCAAAAATCACATTATTTGCAACAAGAACATCATTAATATATGTATCCGAAGAAATACCAAAGCTAAGTGGCATAACTTTTCCATCTGCTTTTGACATGGTATAAACACCCTGAGTTGTACCCAGATAAAAGTTTGTATCTGCTTCGGCCATACATGTCACACTTTTGCTCAATGGAAGTGTACTGGCATATTTCCAGCTTTGGCCACCATCATATGAAAGCATCAGACCACTATTATCCGTGGATAGAAATAATCTATTTCCGAATTGTTTAATAAATTTATGATTATCCCAGAATGAAAACTGTTCCCTCAATTCATTCCATGTATTCCCCTCATCATAAGAAACACTTATCCCCTTTTTATTCGAAGCAAGTAATGTAGTTCCGTCCGAAGTAAGAGAAACCACTGACGCTGGTTTAGTAGGAAGCCCGTTATTGTTTTCAGTCCAAACAGTTTGAGATATCCCGTTTAAATAGAGAGTAATGAATAAAATAAATAATGCAACTTTCATAATTACTGGGTTAATTATATTTAATGGAAAAATAAGAAAAATAATTCCAACAACAATTAATAATTGCAAATATCTTAATTCTTTATTTTTTTAAAAGAGAATTAAACCAATCGAAAAATATACTTCTTTAATCGTTTATAATAATCTTTTTGCATATCGTTTCTCCGGCAACAGTAATATGTATGAAATACATGCCGGGGAAAAGATTTTGAGTAGGTAATTCGAATAATGGTTCCTGATTTGTTTTGTTGTACATCATTTTCCCCGATGCATTTATGAGGCTTACAAAGTAAACTCCCTTAGCATTTTTAATCTCAACATGTATGTTTTCGCCTTGTTTTACGGGATTAGGATAAGTCTGAAGATGTATTGAAGTTAAAGAAGTAAAATCAACGGCTATCATTTCAGAAATTGTAGTTTGCCCGTCAAAGTCAACCTGAATCAGCCGGTAATAATTGGTTTCACTGGATGGATTTTCATCTACACAACTATAGCTGATAGTTTGATTTGAGCTTCCTGCACCCGCTACTTTTTCAATTGTTGTAAAATCCATTCCATCGGTTGAATGTTGAACCAGAAAATGACTGTTATTGATCTCACTCGAAGTCATCCAATTTATCTTAACGCCCTTCTCGTCGGCGGCCCCCGAAAAAGAAACCAGATTAACAGGAAGCACTACTCCCGAACCAATATAACCATTATTTCTGCATGAACCCAAATCGTCGGCGGTATTATTATCAAAATTCCAGAATCCGAGTAAGCCAACGGCATCATATGCTGAACCAGTGACCGACTCTGCATTATTCATAATATTTTGAATTTCCGTAGCAGAAAGTGCTTTTTTCCAGACCGAAACTTCGTCCATTTTTCCATTAAACCGACGATAACTATTACCCGGATTTGGCCATCTTCCAAAGTTCAACCTAGTTTGAGAGGGAAAACTTCGAATATTTCCAGTTTTATTTCTTGAAGCATCCTGCACTCCATTGACATAGAGTTTCATGTTATTAGAAGCCAAATTACCGTCGTAAACAAGAGCAAGATGATACCAAACATTATTTAAAGGAGTAACAGACGATTGAATATAATCTCTTGAAGTAGTATTAATAGCAAACTCAAATTTGGTATTTGTCTGATTATGTTGTACCCAAAAAACCCCATTATCACCACTTCCTGTGGAATCAGCAAGTGTTACAAGATTAGCCCAATCACCAACACCTGCGGCACTTTTATCCGACCAACGAACCCACATGGTAATCGTTATTTTGTTTCCACTACTTAAATCGGAAAAACAATTCAGATCTAATCCTCTGCCAAAATCTATATAACTTCCGTTGGATGAATTAAAACTAGCAAATGGTGCATTTTGTGAAACTGCATTCTGTGATATCTGAAGGAATAGATAAATTGAAATCAGACAAATTTTTATATTAGGTAATTTCATATTCATTGCTTAAGTGTTTCTACCTGTTTATACGCAAATTTACGAACTCCAGACACGCTTTGTCAATGAAAAGATTCGTAATTTTTATGTGAAAGCCATTAGTATAGATGTAATTAATTATTATGTAAACGAACTTACAAGTAAAACTTTAGAAAAAAATGTGTATCGTGCTAATAATCTTACAATTACATGGTTTCATTTAGTTTAATCACTCATAATCGACCAATGATAGTCAATTTTTGGCCTTTAATAAACTTTTCTGTCTATCCGTATAATTTTGGTTATGAAAACAGAAAATACTTCAGTCTATTATAAAGAATTCTTTAGAAGGTCTATTTTCATTAGTTTTGCAAAAACATATTTCAACCCTATGATATTCTACTTCTCAGGCACAGGAAATTCGCTCTACGTAGCAAAAAAAACAGCAGACCAGCAGAATGAAAAACTGATCTCTATTGCTGACTGTATGAAAAACAAACAATTTGTATTTTCACTTACCGAAGGGGAAAGTGTAGGCTTTGTTTTTCCTGTTTACTTTTACGGTCTACCAACCATTGTGAGCGATTTTATAGGCAAGTTAAAATTACAAAATTACCATACCTCGACATATACATTTACTATTTTCACCTGTGGGGGAAGCATAGGGAATGCCAACGGAAGATTAAAAAGATTACTCAAACACAGTCCTTTTCATCTCGACAGTGCGTTTACTGTTGTAATGCCCGACAATTACATTATTATGTTTAATCTGCTGCCTCCCGAAGAAAAAAGAAAAGAAATTCTGCAATTAGCCGAACCGCAGATATCACAAGCATTAAAACATATTTCAAAAAAAGAAGCTAAAGTTTATAACCTTAAAAAAGGACCTTTGCCTTGCTTCATGACCTTTGCAAATTACCCGTTTTACCTTTATGGCAGAAGTACAAAGCCTTTCCATTCGACATCAGACTGTACTGGTTGTGGCTTATGCGAGCGAATTTGTCCCTCGGGCATGATACACATTCAAAATAAGCGTCCTATTTGGGATGCAGGCAAATGCACTCAATGTCTGGCATGTATTCACCGCTGCCCCGAAGGAGCTATACAACACGGGAAAAAGACTTACAAAAGAGACCGATATGTGAACCCGAACTTGTGATAATAAAACTTTTCTACACATTCTTCACCAACAATTTTGGCTCCAGCATTTCCATCATGGCATAGCGTACACCTTCCCTGCCAAAGCCAGAATCTTTAACGCCGCCATAGGGCATATGATCGACCCTGAAAGTTGGTACCTCGTTAATCATTACACCTCCCGCTTCGATATGGCTAAAGGCATAATTCATTTCAGATAACAGATTGGTAAAAACGCCTGCCTGAAGACCAAAATCGGAATTATTGAGTCGCTGAACGGCATCTTCAAAATCATTGTACTTTTCAATCGAAGTAACGGGTCCAAAAACTTCCTGGCAACTTACTTTCATCGTATTCTTGACATTCGACAACAGTGTGGGATAATACAAATTCCCTTCACGCGTTCCACCCATCTCCAATTTTGCACCCTGCGCCACAGCTTCGTTTACCCATTGCTCGACTCGCTCTGCATTTTCTTTATCGATCATAGCCGACACCTGGGTAGATTCTTCCATCGGGTGACCCGTTTTAAGACGTGACGCCTGTTCTTTGAACTCTGCTAAAAAAGCATCGTATACGCTTTCGTGCACATATAAACGTTGCGCATGTATGCAGACCTGACCGGCATAAGCATACGCACCACCCACACATTTCTGCACAGCATTCTTCAAATCCGACGATGGTGTAACAATCACACCCGCATTACCTCCCAGTTCCAGCGTAATGCGTTTTTTCCCGCACATGGCTTTCATGGCCCATCCCACCTCGGCCGAACCCGTGAAAGTCAGCTTGGCAAAACGGGGATCAGTAACCAGCATATTGCCAGACACACGATCCATAGGTAAAACAGAAAGGCAGCCCTTGGGAAAAGATGTTTTATCAATAATTTCAGCCAGTAAAAGCAACGACAAAGGTGTCTTACGGGCGGGTTTGATAATAATGGGATTTCCTGAAGCTAGTGCGGGTGCGACTTTATGAGCAGGTAAATTGAGGGGAAAGTTAAAAGGAGCTATACCCGCAACTAATCCCACGGGAAAATATTTCACGATGCCTTCTTTTCCTTCACCATGTGGCGCCCAGTCGATAGACATAGTATGCCCGGGAATACGCTTACTTTCTTCGGCGGCTGCAATGAAAGTCTGGGCAGCACGATCGACCTCTCCAATGGCCAGCTTTATTGGTTTACATGCCTCTAGAGACAAAACTTCAGCAATTTCGTTTTTTCGTCTCAATAACTCGTTACTAATTTGCAAAAGAGCTTCGTACTTTTTGTACGAAGGCATTTCGGCCATCTGCTTTTTTACCGTAAGTCCTTTTTCGATCGCAATTTCCAATTCCTTAAGACCCGCCATATAAGTCTCAGCAAAAACTTTATCGTCAAAAGAACAGGTTACCGGTAGTTTAGTGTCGGTTGTAATAAACTCACCTCCACAGTATATAGGATAGGTTTTCATGTTGATTGAATGTTTTCACAAACGTACAAATTTAATTGAGAAATTTTTGGCAAATTTCTTTTAAGTTATGTCCCAATTGACAAGGGATGGGAACCAAATTGTCTAATCCACGCCTCGCTTTTTGTACAAAGAAGATTTCAAACAAAAAATGAAAATGGCAAAACAATTTAATAGACCACTACTTTTCTCGTTGTTTTTTCCTGATTGGCAATCACTGTTACAAAGTAAATTCCAGGGGCCACATTATTCAAGTCTATGCTATACAATCCATTTCCTTCCTTGCTTACTGGCTGTGCCAGCATTCTTCCGGAAATATCAAAAATATACGACTCAAAATATTGAAGTACTACATTTTCGTCAATTTGCAGGTAGGTTTTACCATTCGTCGGATTAGGATATATTGTCAGCGATTCATCAAGATTAATAGCAGGTAATTCATTGTACAAACAGCCCAGCACCCGGATTGCCAGCGAAGTGTTGAGGGTATCGTTGAGCAATGCCGAAGGGGTTATCCAATTGGCTCCTTTTTTAACATAGAGGGAATTATTTCCACCAACACCTCTATTAGGAGACATATATACAACAAATGTGTCTGCCGGGTTATTGTAATAAATCTGATACCCGATAAAGAACTGTCCGTTTACCGGTGCCGGATGATCAAACATCACCACATGATAAAAATAGGGGGTAAAAGTATTGATAAAGACATCCTTTTTCTCGATTTCTGCCCCGGGCTTTCCATTTGCATCAACATCCCAGACAGTGAAACGCACTTTAGCTGTAGAACTAGCCCCATATGCTTTCACCACCGGCACTATCAGACCATGTACATTCGTATAAGTATAAAAGGTAAATTTCTCGGCATACGCTTTTACCAGATATTCGTTGTGTCCAGGGAAGTAGCCCCATTTTGATGGAGTAAGGTGCCTGAAAGTCAGGGGGCGCTCATTGCTTCTGATATTGGTTACTGTATCTTCGCAATATCCGTCGGGGTCAGGCCAGGGCTCTGTTGTAACAACAATATAATCGTCTTTAAAAAGAGTATCAGTAGAAAGACCATTTGAAATAATAAGTTTTACATCATAAATACCCGGGGTGGAATAAGTAATATTTTGGGGATTCTGGATGGATGATGTAGCAGGCGTTCCTCCTTGGAATTCCCATTGCCAGGAAGAAGGATAACCTATGCTCAGATCTTCAAAGCCCACACTCCAGCCCTGAACAATAAGACGTCCGCCAACAGTAGAAAAATCAGCACTCAAGGTATCTGCAAAGCTGGCATCAATCACCTGAATATAGAGCGGTTTTATCAGTGTATCATTTCCCAGCGGACTATAAAGAATCAGGGTAGCATCATATTCTCCGATGGTGTTATAAATAATACCTGTAGGATTCGCAATGCTACTCTCTGTTGGCAAACCACCCGGGAATTGCCAAAGCAGTGAATCGTAATACCCTGTAGATAGGTTATAAAAATTAACCGCATTGGTGACTTGAACAACTGTATAATTGGCAATAAAATCGGCTTCGGGTGCATTATTGGGATCAACAACTGTAATATACAAGTTCTTTGTAGTTGTACTTGTTTGAGTTCCGTCTGAAACCGTAAGCGTAACATTATATGAGCCAGGATTAGCATAGACGATTCCTGTAGGATTTTGCACTATAGAAGTAGCAGGTACTCCCCCGGGGAAAGACCATGTCCACGAAATGGGTGTTCCATTTTGGGTATTATCGCTAAAATCAACACTACCTCCGGCCATAATAACTGTAGGAATTCCGACAAAATCAGCTGTAAAGACAGTACTTCCGCAGGGAGAAAGGATTCCACCATGGCCTTCCACTACATCTGTCAAAGGATCCACCGGCCATATATCCTGCTCAATAATATCGTGATTTGGAGCAATCATAATAATTGTTGGAAAAGCAGAGACCCCGTAATCATCAGTAATTGCTGTACCACCACTCAAACCCGCAATGGAAGGATATGTAGCACCGTAAGTCGCCTCGTAAGCCAATACCTCTGAAATTGAGTTCCCATTATTAATTCCAATAAAAATTACATTATTGGTATTACAGCCAAAGTCCATATACGACTGATTAATTGTAGGTGTAGCACCCTGACAAGAAGTACAAGTTGTGAAGTAAAAATCAAGAACCACATATTTCCCAGCATCAAGGTATTCGAATAAATGATGCGTATTCCCTTCAACATCATCTGCTGTAAAATCAACAGCTACGGTAAGTGGCGTCTGTGCTGAAGATACAGAAAAGATGAGGGCAAAAAATGCAAACAAAATACTCTTTTTCATAAAAAGGTGATTTAGTTCGTGTTAAACGAGATTCGTAAAGAAAAGGTTGCATTTTTACTTTCAACATTTATTTGAATATCAGACAAATGAAATAACGCCAGCCATAACACTCTCTATATCTTACACATGTTGTCTGAGAAAATTTAATATGAATTAAAGAAAAACTAGGATTTCTCTAGTACTTTTGATTTTTTATAAAATATTTCATGCTAGAGAAATATCCAGGCGAATTTTATGCCCTGATGACAGCCATTTTCTGGACATTCACTGCCCTTGCTTTTACCGAAGCTGGAAAAAGGATAGGTTCGTTGGCGGTAAATTTCTGGAGATTAATTGTTGGGATTGTTCTATTATCTGTATTTGTTACTATCGTTTATAAAGATCCCTTCCCTGATACCGTTTCGGGTTATGGAGCCTTCTGGCTGGCTATGTCGGGTTTTGTTGGCATTTTTCTGGGTGATTTATTTCTTTTTAAAGCGTTTACTGTTACCGGTCCACGAGTAGCACTACTCATCATGTCGATGTCTCCACCACTGGCAGCGCTTATTAGTTGGCTGTCCTTGGGAGAAATTCTTTCATGGAAGGGAGTGTTGGGTATGGTTATCACCATGACCGGAATTATACTGGTCATTTTAAAAAGCAATAAAACGGGCGAGGGGAAAAAGCTTGCATTGAGATATAATCCCCGGGGAATTTTATACGCCATTTTAGGAGCAATAGGACAAGCATCTGGATTGGTGATGAGTAAAATCGGCATGGAAGGCAATCACAATGCCTTTTCGGCCACCCAAATAAGAGTATTGGCAGGCATTCTCGGTTTCGTTTTATTGATTACTTACATGAAAAGATGGAAGCCTGTTATTAGTTCAGTAAAAAACGTCAAAGCTTTTGGCATCCTTTCTATAGGTGCTTTTTTCGGTCCTTTTCTTGGAATTTCATTTTCTCTGCTGGCTGTATCGTATGCCAATCCGGGAGTAGTCCAAACCATTACATCCATTAATCCAATACTTATCATCCCTTTTTCTGTTTGGTTTTTTAAAGAGAAAATCGGATGGAGAGAAATAATCGGAGCAACAATTGCAGTAGCTGGTGTTTCCCTGTTTTTCGTATAATTCTGCTTTTACAGAAATATTCACCCCTCACCTTGTATTTTCAATCACTAAAAGCATACAACTTAATTCTATATTTCTAAAATAAATGTTTTGATTTTTAGCAAAAAAAAGTATATTTACAAAAAAAAGCATGAAACACTTAATCGTTTTAGTTTGTTTATTAACTTATACGTATTTTGCCTTTGGGCAATCCCAGTTTCAGAAAACATATGCCCCCACTTCCAGTAGTTATCAAAGTTTTGCAGAGAGTATTCAGCAAACCAGTGATGGTGGTTTTATTGTTTGTGGATGGGAGAATAATCTCCCCATGAAAATGTACGTCATCAAAATGGATATTGATGGCAATGTAACTTGGTCGAAACGATATGGAAAAGAATTAATTTTTGGAGCGGAAGATCCTACAATTATGTGCATGGCAACATGTATCAGACAAACAAGTGATGGCGGGTACATTCTCACCGGGTCGATGAACAGCAAGTGTTTTCTTTTAAAATTAACCTCTACTGGAGGTGCTTCCTGGGCTAAGACCTATGGCGGCAGCAGCAGTATGGGAAACTATGTAAAACAGTCAACCGATGGAGGATATATTGTTGCGGGTTATACCTATAATAATGCCAGTAAAGACTCTGCAGATATTTACCTGTTAAAAACAGCCGCTAACGGGAATCTTAGTTGGGACAGATACTATACTTTCAGTACTGTTGGTGACGATATTGGTTATGCGGTAGAAGAGACCAGTGATGGTTTTGTAATAACCGGATCTACAGAACAAATCATAGGCACAGACACTACCACAGATGTCATTTTGATAAAAACAAATTTAACCGGAACACGTCAATGGTCTGCTACCCGCGGGAACAACCTGGCTGACGAAGAAGGATATCATATTGTAAAATCCTCTGATGGAGACCTCCTCGTTTCGGGCTATACCTCTGAAACCTCTTCGGGAGCAGACGGTAGTAATGCTTTTGTATGGAAAGTAGCGAACAGTACGGGAAATATTTTATGGGGAAATACCCTGGATATTGGATTGGATGATATGGGGGTAAGAATACAGGAAAAGGGTGGTAAAATATATCTGTTCGGGACATCTTTTAGTTCATTTATATTATCCTTTCTGGATATGTATTGTGTAAAATTAACTTCCGATGGAAGTACTGTTGAGAACGCCTGGGTTTACACTCAAATGCTGGCAGGGAATTTTCTCCGCGACGCTCAGGTATGTAGCGATAACGGATTTGTTATGGGAGGATGGGGACAATCTGCAACTATGGATTTTCTCTTAGTTAAAACCAATAGCAATGGGATTTCAGGATGTAATGAATCAACGGCATCTCCTAGCATGACCGTTTTTTCGCCCCATGCTGAGGTTGTTACGCCGACCGAAGCCGGTCCTACATCTGCAAGTAACTGGACAGCTCTGGATTTTGATGTAACGCCGGTAGTCTCCGTCCTTTGTCAGGTTGTTCCTGTAGTTGCTGATGCTGGAGCCAATGCCAATGTTTGTCAGGGACAGTCATATACCATAGGTGGCTCACCCACAGCCTCCGGAGGACAAGGGCCCTATACCTATGCATGGTCTTCTAGCCCGGCAGGTTTTTCTTCCAGCGCAGCCAATCCCCTTGCAACGCCCACAGGGACTACAATATATACTGTCACGGTCACCGATGCCAACACCACAACAGCAACAAGTTCAATAACATTGACTCAGATTTTAAATCCTTCGGCAGATGCTGGTAATAATATCACGATTTGTCAGAATGAATCGACTCAGCTTTCGGCTTCAGGTGGAGGCACTTATTCGTGGTCTCCTTCTGCAACATTATCCAATGCAGCCATATACAACCCCAACGCAACACCTACTGTGACCACTGTTTATACCGTTACAGTCACCGGAGCAAATACATGTACTGCAACCGATCAGGTTACCGTTACTGTCAACACCCTTCCCAATGCAATAGTTTCGAACACCGGGCCTTATTGTGCCGGTGCGAACATACAACTCAACGCATCCGGCGGAACAGGGTACACCTGGTCAGGACCTTTGACTTATAGCAGTACAAGTCAGAATCCACTTATTACCAGTGCAACAACTACTATGAGCGGCAATTATACGGTTGTCGTTCTTGGAAGTAACGGATGTACGGTCTCGGCTCAAACCAATGTGGTGATAAATTCCAATCCTTCGGCTACGGCATCATCATCCGGACCATACTGTGTAGGCGAAACCATTGATCTCAGTTCTGGCGGAGGAACTTCCTTTGCATGGACAGGACCACTGACCTTTACCTCAACCGACCAGAATCCTCAAATAGCCAGTTGTACTATCAATATGGCTGGAACATATACCGTTTTAGTTACTGATGCAAATACGTGTACTGCAAATGCTCAGGTTAATGTTGTAGTAAATATAAATCCTACAGCCGATGCTGGTACCGATCAGTCAATTCCCTACGGTTCTTTTACTAATCTGGCAGGCTCCGGTTCGGGAGGCAGTGGTAATTACACTTACTCTTGGTCGCCTAGTGATTCATTGCTAAATGCCGGAATTCAAAATCCACAAACAGTTAATCTCGAAGCTACGACAGTTTTCACAGTCACCGTAACGGATGTAGCTACGGGTTGTACCAGTACAGATCAGATGACCGTAACTATTATTGGAGGACCCCTTACAGCTAATCTAAACACCGAAGACACTGAAATTTGTAGTGGCGATGACATTATGTTGAATGCAGGTGCCAATGGAGGATCAGGCACGTTTACTTACAACTGGACTTCTACACCAGCTGGTTTTACTTCCACAAACGCCAGTCCTATTGTTGCTCCATTAGTAACAACGACTTACTACGTAACCGTCGACGATGGATTTAATCAGGTAACAGATAATATAACCATTACCGTAAATGCCCTTCCGGTTGTAGTAGCTGGATACACCGGTCCTTACTGCGCCGAAGAAACTATTGAATTGAATGCTATCGGTGGTAGCGGCTACGCATGGTCGGGACCCCTGAGTTTTACTTCAGGAAATCAGAATCCAACGATTATTGATGCCAGTGTTACTATGAGTGGAATATATACAGTAATAGTAACCGATGTAACAGGATGTACAGCCAGTGCTCAGGTAGATGTAGTTGTTAATCCAAATCCTGTTTTAGATGCCGGTGCCAATACCGCTGTTTGCTATGGCAGTTCTGCTAACTTGAATGCAGGAAGTGGCTTCTCCTCTTACCTTTGGAGCCCTTCCGGCACACTTAGCAATGCAACAATTTATAATCCTATTGCTACTCCATTGGTAAACACCACCTATTATGTCACAGTAACTAACCAATACACCTGCACGGCAATAGACTCTGTTATTGTTACCGTAAGAGCTCTTCCAGCTATTTTCAGCATTACCGGTGGTGGTCAGTTCTGTCCCGGTGGTAGTGGCGTATCACTTACCCTGAGCGGCTCGGAAACAGGTGTAAACTATAATGTTGTTTTAAGCGGAAACAACGTGACATCGCAACCCGGAACCGGGAATGCCCTTAATTTTAATCTGACACAAGGCGGAACATACACTGTCGTTGCCGTAGATGCCTTGGCTGGATGTTCACAAACCATGACTGGGAATGTTGTAGTTTCTCTCTATCCCCAGCCTGATTTATCAGCTACAGTAAACGATATTTCCTGTTTTGGCAATGTTGACGGAAGCATCATTGCTTCAGTGACTTCCGGAGCCCCGCCTTATACTTACGCATGGTCACACAGTGGCTCACTTACAACTGGAACTGCAACTACACTAGCCAATGGAAACTATACTATAACCGTGACAGACAATAATGGATGTACTGACACGTATACTGCAACCATCATTCAACCAGCCATTTTACAAGCGAATACAAGTTCTACAAACGTTCTTTGTTACGGAGATATCAATGGAACTGCAACAGCTTCACCTTCGGGAGGAACAGCGCCTTATTTGTATAATTGGTCGACAGGAGGCAACAGCGCATTGGTCACTGGTCTGGGTGTAGGAACCTACACCGTAACGGTCACAGATAATCATTCCTGTACAGCGATCTCGACTATCAATGTGGGTCAACCCTCCTTGATGGCCCTGGAGGATAGCACGGTCAACCTAACCTGCTATGGCTCGGGCGACGGCTATGCAGAAGTTCAAATACTTGGCGGAACTTCTCCTTTCACTTATCTGTGGTCGAACGGACTCAATACTTCCTATATTAACCAGATTCCGGCAGGTACATATACTGTGACGGTCACCGATAACAGCAGTTGTACGCAAGTAGCTTCCATGACATTATCACAACCCGACGCAATTTCAGTGACTGTAACCCAAGGAATAGGAAGTAACGATCATTTAGGTTATGCCGATGCAACTTCTACCGGAGGCGCAGGAACTCACAGTTACAACTGGTCGAACGGAGCACTTACACAGGATGTCATTGGCTTGCAATCAGGAACATATTATCTGACGGTAACTGACCAAATGGGTTGCACTGCAATGGATACTATTTTGATTGAGATAGATGTCCTTATCCCAACTGCAATAACGCCCAATGCCGATGGCAAAAACGACGACTTTGAGATTCTGGGTGTAGGATCGTTCCCAAAACTTACCATAGAAATTTATACCCGATGGGGAGCGAAGATATTCTTCTTTGAAGGAACAGGATTGGAATACTGTCAACCATCAAACCGATGGGACGGAACCCACAACGGGAAAGACCTGCCTATAGGCGCATATCAATACATTATCAGTCTGGAGGGGTATTCAGAACCCTTTACGGGTCAGGTAGTGCTGATGAGATAAGTATAATTTTAAAAAATCAGCATCCTCCATTGTAGTGATGCTGATTTTTTAATTCTACTCTAACAATACAAAGCCAGCCCAGAAATAGGCTTCATATTCTTTATTCATTTCACGTTGGGCATAGAGAAAAGCATCGCGAATATCCATGCCATTAATCCAGGCAGAATAAAAAAGATGCATAAGTTCGACTGTCTGAGCGTCGGGAATCTGCCAAAGGCTCATTATAATAAAATCCACCCCGGCCAGTTTAAATGCCCGTTGCAGCCCGTAGACTCCTTCACTTCCTTTTACTTCGCCCAGCCCCGTTTCGCAGGCTGAGAGGACTACCAGTTTAGTGCGAGACAGATTGAGGCGGGAAACCTCGTAGGCAGTCAAAATCCCATCGTCGAGTCCAACACCTGGTTTCATACCCTGCCAGGTACCGTTGGCACCGGCAAAAAGCAATCCTGAACGTAACATTGATTCATCCGTATTCGTCTGCGATTTATAGTCGATCATAAAAGGATTAAGCGGATCGCGGACAGGCGGCGAAGGATCAGGCAGAAAATACCCATGGGTTGCAATATGAATTATTTCGGGGTGAAAATCATCGGTATACTTAAAACTTTCTTCTACTGCATCGCCTTTAGAAAGTAATTTGGACGCAACATGACTTTGATGAAAAAGGCTATCAATCAAATTGACTTCTTTCAGTGTACCTTCAAGATAAGCCCAGGTTCCACCACCACGAATAGAGTCTGTTACTTCAAAACTCCGATCACGAATAAAAAAATCGCCATGTACTTTGTATTTACCCGCATACTTATCCATTGTAGTTGTATCTATATCGTAAAAAATACCACCATACAACAAGGCTTTGTATTCTTCAGACAACTGAAAACTGTCTTTTTTATGAATTACCATTGAGGTACTGGACATCTGACGCATATGAAAGTGATCGATTAGGCTTATAGAATCATTGAGTGGGATCGCAGGAAAGGAAATTTTATACAGGAGGCCAGAGGGACTGTAATAAATGGTTTTTATTCCCTGCAATTCTTTCTCTATTGGCTTCCATATATAACTATAGGTAGAATCACCTTTATATTTATTGTTTTCCTGTCCGTTTGACCATGTATATAATCTACGCACTTGATCGAAAGGATTCTTTCCCCGATTTCTTTCCAGAAAAGCACTAAATTCCTGTCCGCAGAAAAGAGGAATCATTTTAGGATACTTGTATTCCGGCTTTAGAATAAGAGCATAATATAAAGTACTGTCGGGCAAATTACCTTTGGTGACATCAAAATAATCGAAATTGAAAAATTCAATGGCAGCTTCCTCCGGTTTCAGGCCTTTTTGCACCGTTTTCCAATCAGTGGATATCGACTTGTCTTTCAGAATCATATAAAGACTATAAAACATTTCATCTTCCAGTTTTTTCGCTTGCTTTTCTATTGCAGCCAGATTACTTTTTCGCTCTGAAAGAGGCAGAAGATTTAGCTTCGAAATCTGTTGCCGGTATAAGAGCCATTGATCAAGAGCCCGGATTAGAGCAGTATCTTTACTGTCGAGGGCAGCCTCCATTTTTGACTTAATCACACGCAGTACCAATCCTTTTTTGACCAATTCATCATTATATATGTAGCCTGCCAATTCGGGAAAATCCTTTTCACGTCTCGACATAAAAGAATATATCCAATCCAGACTAAACTGAAAACCAATCATACTTTGGGCTATTTTCTTTTCTGAAGAAATATTCATGGTACTCACCAGCATTTCAATATTTTGCAGGGTCATATCATTGATTTTCTTAAAGTAATAGGCAGATTTTTCCCCATTACCTTTAATATCATAAATACTTGCCAAGCCCCAGTAATCTGCCATATAACTCATTTCAGAAGTATCTTTATTGTCCCGTCTTACTTGTATATCCTCCAAATAATACTTTTCTGCTTTGTCGAAATTATTCAGAACTTTATTAAAAGATCCCAGAGAGACAAGCACTACTGAGTACCAGTAATGATTTTTACCATAGACCGATTTTACAATTGGAAGGGCTTCCTCATATAATTCACAACACTTAGCCCAATCTTGCTTAAACTGATACGACATCGCATAATACAAAAAGGCATCAGCATATTCGGGATCTTTTAACTTTCCTGTTTTTTTCCAAACCTCAATACCCTCCTTATAATATAAAATGGCAGAATCGGGCTTCTGCCAGATAAAGTATAAGTACCCAAGACTTGTGCATACTTTGGCATATTCAATACCTTTATTTTTTCCACTCTTTAGTCGGATATTTCTGCTTTCGATCAGAAAAGGTTTTGCCTGTGCATACTTACCATACATTTTATTTGAAAAAGCCAGACTATCAAGAACTGTCAAATACACATCACTACTTTCTCCGTTTTTTTCGCGCAAAGACTTCAACAACTCAGCATCCGAAACAACATTACTAGGATTGTAAAATTCTGAAATTGCAGTTGAGTATATCGTAGTTAGCTCAAAATAGATGGTATTATCTATTTCTTTAATCTGCTTGAGACGATCGTATGTCTTTTTCAGGACATTTATTTCAATAGTGGGCTCAGTAATGGCATTGTACATATCAAAATACGAAGAAATCACCAAACCAAAATTCTGATCAATATTTTCAAGCCTCTGCGTTTGAAGCTTAAGCAATTCCATTAAGTAATTTATTGTAAGCTCCATATTTCCCAGCGCTTCGTTCACAGAAGCCAGATTTTTCAAAGCTTTTTCGTAACCAGAATCTGTTTTTGCACATTCCTGTTCTGCGGCTTTCAGACAAGTTGTTGCAAAAACCTCCGCAGCAACAAAGTCGCCAGCATTAAACTTTTCCTCAAAAGCTGCATCAGCTTCTTTCCATTGCTGGGAAAATACAGGAAAAGATATCCATAAGACTGCCATTAAAACGATCACACGAATCCGCATATATTTTTTTTCGCTAAAATAGTAAAAACCAGCATGTAATTCAACGAAGAAAAGGCTATTCTGCAAATTAAGGAATTAAATACTAACGAAAAATCTCCACAAAGCCAGTTCTTTGAGGCAAACCCATTTTTGATTCTGCCACATAGTAATAAGTCCCTTCGGTTAGCCTTTCGGCATTCCATTGAAGCGGATCAGTTCCTTCGAACAACTTATGACCCCATCGGTTATAGATACGAATAATCCATACTCCGTTCTCAATTCCCGGCATATTTAAGAAATCATTTATACCGTCACCGTTTGGAGTAAACATGTTGGGTATCAATATATCACACAGGTAGGTTGTAACGTTTATCATCCCTACATCGCTGCCGCATTGATTATAAGCATAAACGGGATAAACACCCGGATCTTCGACTAAAATCTGACTACTATGAACTCCCATCGTTCCTGAATATGTGCAATTGCCCGCTCCTGCGTCTATCATGACCATCGTTCCGGCACAAATCTGCGTATCTGTAGGAAGCTGTAAAACAGGAACTTTCAAAAAAGTCAGGCGAACAGTATCTGCTAAAGTGTAGCA
>PHDH01000043.1 GCA_002840935.1 Bacteroidetes bacterium HGW-Bacteroidetes-21
ATTCCAAGGATAGTAATATCATCAGTCTGAGTATTTGCCCCCATCCAGTCTTTCATAGTATGCTGGATAAGCAATTTTTGCTCCTGCATGGGCAATCTGTGATTTGATATCAGCATTTCTCGAAGATTCTTTCGCATGAATTTTTTACCATGAATGCCTCCAAATTGGTCCTGATAACCATCACTCATTAAATAAATTCGATCTCCAAGCTCCAACTGCATTTGTTTCTCGTTATATGGGGTCATTACGGTATGAATGGCAACTGGCATTTTATCCGGTTCCAATTCAACAAACTCCCCATTATTTTTTATTATCCAGCAAGGATTATTGGCTCCGGTAAACTGAAATTCTTTAGTCTCTACGTTTAATGCGCACAATGAAATATCCATGCCATCTTTGACATTGGATAAAGTGGCATCTAAATTCAGATATGATTGTTGTTTAAGTGATGTCACCACTTTATCTCGCAAAACATTAATCGCGGTGGATGTAGATGTAATTTCCTCATCCTTTATAATTTCATTCAAAAAAGTAATTCCCAACATCGACATAAAGGCTCCCGGCACACCGTGCCCAGTACAATCGGCTACGCAAAAAATTAACCACTTTTTTCGCTTCGTCACCCAGTAAAAATCTCCGGAAACAATATCTCTCGGCTGAAAAAGCAAAAAGAACTCGGCCAGATTCTCTTTCAATTGAATTTCAGAAGGAAGAATGGCAGATTGTATACGTTGAGCATAACGAATACTGTCGGTTAACTCGTGGTGAATTTTTTCAATTTTGCTTTTTTGTGCAAACAATAAATCACGCTGAGATTCAATTTCATCTCTCTGAGCTACAATCTCTTCATTACGTTGTACCAATTCCCCATTAAGTTCCGACAAACGATCGCGTTGACTTTGAATCTCTTCTTTCTGTTGAAAAAGTATAACATTAGTCTTCTTCTTTTGAATATAACTACGGTAAACAAGTAACACAATAAGAATACTAAGAATAAAACCAATAATAAACGCATTACGTTGTATAACTTGTCTTTCAGAAATCTGATTCTGAATATCGATCTCTACTTGCTTTCGCTTTAACTGCTCCTGTTGAATCTCAATTTCTTTCTGTTTGCGCTCTCCCTGATACTTCTTCTCCATTTCTTCCATCTGTTTCACCTTTTCTTCCCCAAAAAGCGAATCTTTGATGGCAATAAATTTCTTGTACCACTCTACCGATTTCTTATAATTGCCCATCTCTTCATATGTTTCAGAAATAGCAATATACAGCTGATCTCTCTGATGATTTATATGAAGCGTGTCCATCAAGGTTATAGCTTGCGAAAAATATTTCAATGCATTATTATACTGTCCGATATATTTCTCCGTCACAGCCAGATTATGAAAAGCAGCGGCCAAATCATCCAGATTCTTGCTCTTTTCGGCAATTTCTTTATATTTTAAAAAATACTCTTTGGCCTTGAGATGATTCCCTTGTTTCTGAGCATTAGTACCTAAATTACAGTATGTTCTTCCAACTCTCTTCGTTTGATTCAACTCATTATAAAGCACAATGGCCTTATTAAAATATTCTTCTGCCTTTTCGTGATTTTGCTCTGTAATATAAACCAAACCTATATTATTGTATGCCTGAGCCTCTGCCAATTTATTTCCTTCTTTTTTGAAAAAATCAAGTGCTAAAAAAAAGTACTTATTGGCTTCCGCGTTATTACCTAAAATCTTATTTATTGACCCTAAATTAAGTTGACAATTTGCCACCCCGGTTTTATCCCCAATTTTCTCCTTCAACTTTAATGTCTCAATATAAACACTCAAAGCTTCCTGATATTTACCGAGGTTTACGTAACAATTCCCCATATTAAGGATATTTCTGGAAGCCACATCATCCAATCCTTTCAAAGTATTTATTGAATAAGCTGTTTTGAAGTTCTCTAGTGCAACTTCATACAAACCATTATCCATGTACATATAACCAATTTGATGGTAACAGGAAGCCGCATTAGTATAATACCTGTATAACAAATATTTGGAAAGTGCTTTATAATAATACTCTAAAGATAGATTATTATCCTCCTTATACATGAAAGCCCTGCCAAAAGTAAAATATAAATTTCCTTCATGAAGACTTTCTAAACTATCCGGGTAGTTAACTCTTTTTAGATAAACCAAACCTTGCCATAAGATATTCAATGCGCTATCAGGATTGGTTGGAATCAACTCATTGGCAACAGAATCAATATTTTCAAGTTTAATGCTATCTGCCCTGTAATTCTGAGAAAACACAGAAGAATTAAAAAGACATATAAAAGACAAAAATAATAAAGCGTTTCTCGGCATTTTCTGTTAATAGTTAATCGTTTTTAAAGGAATCCTTGTAAAAACGATCTATTTCTGGAAAGAAAAAGTAAGATTCACGCATAGCGTTTTCATCACTGTCACTTCCATGTACAGCATTCTTTTGGATGGATTCAGCAAACTGCGCCCGGATCGTTCCTGGTTCAGCTTTGGTCGGATCTGTAGCGCCAATAAGTCTTCGGTAATCCTCTACTGCATTCTCTTTTTCTAGAATTGCAGCTACTATTGGGCCAGAACACATGAAATCTACCAGCGAATCAAAAAAAGGACGACACTTATGCACCTCATAAAAACGCTCTGCCGACTCTTTTGAAAGTCTCATCATTTTTAAAGAAACAATGTGAAATCCCGATTTGTTTATCATGCCCAGAATGGCTCCTATATGTTCATTTTTTACAGCTCCGGGTTTGATCATAGTAAAAGTGATTCTTCCTTCCATAGTTTTTTTTATGCAAGATAATAAATAATACGATTAGTCTAATCAAAATAAATCAACAAATATTTCAGATCCAACAATCACATAACAGAACATAAAACAACCATTATAAAAACGATTTTATCCATATTTATTAATAATTGAAACAGGAATGCTCTGTTGAAGAAATCTCCAACAGAGCAAAAAAGAAAAATTTATTGAATGAAATTAAACGATTATTTAAACGATGTTTCAGGTAGGCCATCACCTGAAAGCTTCAGTCTTTCGAAATATGCCGGCGTTTCTTTTCCAGTTATCTTATCTGTATACAACTTTGCCAGATATTGACTCAACATAAACCCATGCCCCCTTAATCCAACAAATAAGCCCAGCTCGGGATCAATGGTATAGCGTGGTTCGACATAATACCCCGACCATATCGCCTGGAATCCGACTGAGGACAACTGAGGCAACCAATCGACAAATATTTCTGAAACTATTTCGGTAAACTCCCGGGTATTAACTTTCAGATTTTTGTCTGTATCCATTGCATCAATGGCAGGTGAAGCGCATCCAATAATCTGACCTGTATCGGCCAATTGTTGTCCGTAAACAGCCGAGAAGCCCTTATATTTGCGACGATCAATAAGCATATCTAACGTGTCGCCATTAATTCCCATATAGGGAAGTGGACGAGTAATAAATGCCTGATGCCTGACGGGGAAAAGTCCTGTTTCTATTCCCAGCTTAGAAGCAAATTTCTCAGCTTCGGGTCCCAATGCATTAATAAAATGATCTGCTTCATATTCCACATATACTTTATCATGCGTTTTCACAGTTACTTTGAATTTGCTGCCTGTCTTTTCAACATCCACCAACTGACAATCTTCCAATATCGTTCCGCCTTTCGACAAACCAATTTTACGAATCAAATCGATTACTTTTCCGGGTGTTGCTTGCCAGCAATCCCGAGTAATGAGTGCAGAGATATAGGTATTAAGCTCGGGATTCATCCAGGGAGAAATTTCATTGGCGAAATTTCCAGGAGCTACCATATAGGCATCGCTCCATGCCCGTGAAGCATCCAACGCTTTAAAAGTAGCCTCGTCATGCGCAAATGTCACATAGCGAATTGGCTTATAATCAATATCCTTAATTTGCTGTAATTCTTTAAATATTTGCAAATTGTGACGTGCAATATCAGAAATTTCGGGAACAGTAAAATTGGGTCGCCCACCGGCAATATTTCTCCACGAAGCACCACGACCATAATTGATCATTATTGGATTCAATCCGGCTTCCGACATATAACGAAACAAAGCACTGCCACCGATTCCTCCACCGGCGATAATATATCCGGTTTGAATTTTTCGGGTTTCTTTCCCCACAATCTGAGTTATTACTTTTTCATGCACTTTCTTAGGATATAACTCGCCCATCAGCAACTGATTAGAAAGTGGTCCGCGTGGTGTAGGTTCTCCTAATATATTGATATCCCTGGAACGCAAAGACATTTTCAAACGACGCATACAACGCTTCCCGCGGCATGCACCCATACCCAAACGAGTAATATGTTTAACCTCGTCGGCCGAAATAAAACGACGATCTCCAATTTCCTCCAACACATCATCAAGCGTAACATCTTCACAATGACAAACATATGTTTTACTTTCAATATCTTCCGAATTAGGCTTAAACTCAAATTTCTCAGGATATTTCTCACGAACAATAAATCCTCTGGCCTCGGTTATATCTGCCACATCCAAACGTGTTACCTGAACTCTGGCAATATTTGTTTTATTCTGCTTTTTAAGAATTTTTTCTAACGTTCCCTCTCCTACTTTTTCACCCTGATTATTCACTAAAAAGACCTCTTCTCCTTCTTGCGCTTTATACTCGATAGGTAAAAACAACCTGTTTTTTTCAGGGTGATACCCAAAAATTGCCAACCCGGGACATTGATACACACAATCCATACATCCTATACATTTGTCGTAGTCGACAACTGGAACTGCACTGGTAGAAGTTTTAGTAATAGCTCCGTATTTACAAGCAAAAGCACAGGGATTACAGGCAAAACCATAGAGACAATCGATAATTACGAAAGGTTTTTCGCGCCTTGCGGTCGTAGGCAATTCGGGACTTTCGATAATCTTCACAGGGTGCTGCTGAGAATCAATATATTCCTTCGAAATGGAAAGAAAATCGTTGTAATTATACCTTACACCGGCCATGTCCATAATTTCATAGGCGGCTTGTTTCCCGCGAAGTACAGCACTGGTTCCTTCACCAATTCTTATAGCATCACCAACACCAAAACAATGGCGGCCAAAAACCTCATTTCCCTTGATCAACAATTGATCATCGGGAACCAAGCCTGTACATATGTTGATAATATCTATTCCATCAATAATTTTTTCTGTTCCTGGTATGGCTTTAAAATCTTTACATTCGGCGACTACAGCTCCTGTGATACCTGTATTATCTTCATTAGGAATTGCTTTCATTAGGATATGCGAAGTGAGAACAGGAATACCCAATCTTCTTACCCTATTAGCTTGCACGGGGAAACCACCTTCTCTGTCTTGCGCTTCAACAATAGCTTTTACATTGGCACCCGCCTGCATCAACTGATAGGATGTCAAATAACCAATATTTCCTGCCCCTACGGTCAATACTCTTTTACCGAGCAGAGTAAATTCGGTATTCATCATTTTCTGAACCACAGCAGCTGTATAAACACCGGGAACATCGTCATTTTCAAAAGCAGGAATAAAAGGCACTGCCCCTGTGGCTATTATAACATATTCAGAATCTATATAATATATCTCTTCTGTCTTAATGTTTTTTACAGCCACACGTTTACCTTCGAAAATATCCCACACAGTTGAATTCAGAAATATTCCGGTATGATCATCTCCCGCCAGCGTTCTGGCAATATCAAAACCACGAAGTCCACCATATTTTTTTTCTTTTTCGAAAAAGAAAAACTGATGCGTCTGCATCAAGAACTGACCACCAATCTCTTCGTTATTATCCACTACAATGGTCGACATATTATGCTGTATCAGCAATTCACGTGCAGCCAATCCGGCAGGACCCGCTCCGATAATGGTCACATCCGTTTTGTATATTTTGACAGCATCCTCTGTTTTAGGTAAACTGACAGGGGGACGATAATTTTTAGGTATTTCTGCAACTTCCTTAACCCCATCCACTTTCGTTATACAAATACGACGAATCGTCCCGTCTACCAGCATTTCACAAGCACCACATTTGCCTATACCACACTCCAGACTCCGAGGTCTGTCATCGTGACTATGACTGTGAATGGTATACCCTGCCCGGTGAAGTGCCGCAGCAATAGTGAATCCTTTCTCGGCTTCAACTTCTTTTCCGTTGAATAATATTTTGATGGTCTCCCTGACCGGAACTTCTAAAATTGGATGTTCGTTAATTTTCTTCATAGTAGATGTATTTCAACTTACAAAGAAAACCATCAAAAGGCAATTTCAAAATGACGTTTATCAGTCACTCTACATGAAAAAAATTAGTCTTTTATATTATTATTTGTCGAGTTTTCTAGCTCTCAGATTGTTGAGCAATTCATGCGTTTTTGGAATATCTGGATTTACCTGTATCGCAGAAAGATACCAATACTCAGCCTTATCCATCTCATTGTTAAAATCAAAACATCTTGCAATATTAAAGCGCACATAAAAACTTTCCGGCTTAAGTTTATATGCTCCGGCCAAAAATAACAGGGCCGAATCTGGATTATTCCCAAAGTTCAGATATAAATCACCCAGATTATTCATCGTTCTGTATGATTCAGGAAAAAGCAACCACGACTTTCGAAAATAATGAATTATTTGCTGAATTTCCTTCGTTTTTGAAGAAACAGCACACCCCTTGTTTAAATCCATAATCAAACAATCCATCATTTCACCAGCCAGAATATTATGGGCCTGAACCGAACGCGAAGCATATCGGATGTCGTTTTTATAAAGCGTCAGACTATCTCTCCAACTTGTATTTCTCACCATCGTTTTTATTGAGAACAGTAGAAATATGATGAACAATATAACCCTCAGGTTTAAAGACATCAACTTTAAATTTTTAACGTATAAATTATTGCGAGTCAGACCAAAAACCAGTGCAGTAAATGCAATAGCGAAACCTAATGAAGGTAGGAAAAGAAAACGTTCCCCTACTATCCCGTTTATTTCTATGGGCAAATTGGAAAACAAAAAAATGGAGAACAAGTAAAAAGCTGAACCCAATGCCCAGACTTTTCTTTTTCTAAGACCAACTATTGTGAAAACAATTATTCCCAAATGCACTACTGCCGAAAACAATACCTGCCATGAAAAAACCGGCAGATCGGGAATCTGATATAAACCGTAATAAAAAATTAAAGGATGAGGAAATATTAGGAGACGTAAATTATACAACATAGCCATCGCGGATATGGAAACTTTGACAGAAACGGCATCGGTAAAACGAATTGGATTCTCCGAAGCATACATTTCCAGCGTATCAGGTTGAAATACCCATGCGGGAAATTTATAAAGCAAATAGCCCATCACTCCAGTAAATGCAACAACTATAATCGATCTCAGCTGGACACCCGAAATTTGTTTCCATTGAATTTTCTGTCCAAAACGAAACCAAATCAACAATGGCATCACTAAAACAAGTGAAAGAGCCGACTGCTTTGCTAAATAGGAAACGACGAAAAAAAACAAGGCAAAAATCAAAGCAAAAAGATTTTTTTTCTCGATAAACTTTTCAAACTGAACGATAGATAACAAGTCAAATATTACCCAGAGTAGCTCCTCTCTGTTTTTCAAACTGGCCACAACTTCGGTATGTAAAGGATGCAGAAACCAAATCAAAAAAACAATCCAAACAAACAGCATTCCCGTTAGTTGTTCAAAGTAGCGCCTAAGAAAACGAAAAACAAGAATCCCGCACAAAGCATATAAAAGTATATTTATAGTATGATGAACGGGAAGGTTAATACCAAACAAATCATATTCTAAAGCATACATTACTTTTGTCAAGGGCCGATAGCCAAAAGAAGCATTGTCATTGGAAAAATAGGGACTGGAAAAAATAGCAGGAATAGAATCTATCCCCCCCGCAATCTGAGGATTATCCTTCAACACAAAAACATCATCCATAGACCAATGATTGAATACCGTATTTCCATACAACAAGATGGATATCAATACAATATACAGGACATACAGAGGTTTTAACTTAGAATTGTTCAAAATGCAGAGGGTATTACTTATGCAATATTAGTAAAATATTTATTTTTACGTAAAAATTGGCAACCATTTTTACTATATTCACGTCTAAAACAAAATCAATTTAAATGAGACAGTTACTATATATTTTCATTATTCTGAGCGCAAGCCTTAAACTTGCTCATTCTCAGGACAATAAAGAAATTTTACCGCCCCATTCTATGTCTTTCCAATGGAACGAAGAGAGTTTTTTGTTTTATAATACGCCATCACTTAAAACACTTGATTTTACTTTTTCTGTTCCAGTATCTGTCATTACAGGTGCGGCAAAAAAATATTCATTTATTGAAAAAGTTGAATTTTCGGGCAGTACTGGTAAAATTTACTTTAAAGAAAATCCAAGTCCTTCTAAAATGAGAAAATTCTTAGAAAAATCAGATGTTACAGTCTTTTTTGTCAAAGGCAAAAAAGTTTTAACAGAAACATTATTGGATAAAAAAGAACTTGAAAATTTAACAGGGAAATTCAGAGAAATGGAAACCCCATTTCAAGCCGAATGGAATAAACCAGACAATTTAGGTTATTATCAATTCCGCATTTATCATAACGAAGCAAAGCTTCAAATGATGAGAAGTTCAAATTATCCCTCCCATTTATATTCCGGAAAAGTGGCTGAATATATATCCAATATTGATGCCGCTAAAAAAGAGCTGGAGTGTTTTCAACTTAATAATCAGTAAACATGAAAAGATATTTTATCTTATTTGTACTTAGTTTTGGCATGTCTGCCGGAGTATTTTCGCAAAACGGATCCTCCTGTATTATTGCAGAACCATTTTGCACAGGGGTCACATATGCATTCCCTATGGGAACAAATACCAGTGCTGAGTCGGGCCCCAATTATGGCTGTTTAGCTAGTCAACCCAATCCTTATTGGTATTACATGAGAATTCTTGACTCTGGAAACATTACCATTCACTTAAGTTCACCCACCGATAATGACATCGATTTTGCTTGCTGGGGCCCATTTAATTCTCCTACAGGCGCCTGTACAGCTGGGCTATCAGCCGGAGCATCTACGCCAACCGATTGCCCTGCCAATGGGAATCCTGCACCTGCTGGATCCTACCCTTCCGGCAATATGATTGACTGTAGTTTCGACGTTTATTATGTTGAAGATGTACACATCTCCAACGCAGTTGCCGGTCAATATTATATGTTACTGATTACCAATTACTCCAATTCTCCAGGGAATATTGAATTCACTCAAAGTAATAACACTGTTGGACTTCCGGGAGTAAATTACGGAACTACCGACTGCGCCATTATTACACCCTGCGAAATTTTAACCTTAACTGCAACCCCCGGTCTTTGTGTACCTGCGACTAATACATATACTATCACAGGGACTGTTACAATAGATACTCCCCCAGCAACTGGAAGTCTTGTTATTTCTGATAATGCCGGAGGTAGTCAAACTTTTAATGCTCCTTTTGCGACTTCATATAATTACACTATAAGCAACAATACTTCTGACGGCCTCACACATACGATTACTGCTCAGTTTTCAGATGATCAGTTTTGCATGCTTACTACAACGTATACTGCACCCGCTCCCTGTTCCTTCTGTTTTGCCAATGCCGGCACTGACTTCACTGTTTGCGGTCTTACAACCAATTTGGCTGCCGTTCCTAACGCAACCGACTTAACTCAGGTATGGTCATGTGCTACTCCCGGCGTAACTATTAATCAAACAAGTGTCGCTACAACTCAGGTAACAGTACCTACGGCTGGCACTTATGTTTTCAGATGGACAATAACAAACTCATCATCTCTTAGTTGCTACGATGAAGTCTCCGTCACGTTTAACCAAATCCCAACTTCTACATTTACCGCCTCTTCTATTAGTTGCTTTGGCGGAACATCTACTGTAGCCTACACTGGCAACGCTCCGGCAGGAGCTACTTATGGCTGGAATTTTGGCGGAGGCACTGCTTCTCCCGGAACAGGCCAGGGATCTCATGCTGTCACTTGGGCAACAGCAGGAATTCAAACAGTAAGTTTAATCGTTACAAACAATGGATGTACCAGCACACAAACTCAGGTTCAGGTTACCAATCCCCCTCAACTTGCTGTCAGCGTTAATACCAGCGACGTTACCTGCGCTTCAGGAACCAATGGACAAGCAAACGTTTCTGTTACAGGCGGTACTGGAACTCCTGATTATATATGGTCGAATGTAACAGGTCCTCCTTTTGCAGCCGGCAATTATACAGTGACTGTTACCGACGATAACAACTGTACAGCCACTTCTGCTTTTTCTATTGCGCAACCAAACTCAATAAACGTCATTCCTTCGCAAACCAATGTGGCCTGTTTTGGAGCCAGTACTGGAGGTGCTTCTGTCAGCGTTACTGGAGGAACCCCTACTTACAACTACATTTGGAGTAATGGAGGCAGTTCCAGCAGTATCAGCAATGTACTGGCAGGCAATTACACAGTAACTATTATCGATGCCAACATTTGTACTACCACCAGTAGTTTTGTGCTAACGCAACCTACTGCTTTTACTGCATCTGTAGCAACACAGAATAACCCCATGTGTCAGGGCGTTTGTAACGGAAATGCTTCGGTTAGCCCAACGGGTGGAACCCCAAATTATAACTATGCATGGCCTGGTGCAGCCAGCGTTACACAGGCCGCCGTGAATTTATGTTCAGGCACCTACGTCGTAACTATTACCGACAGTCAAAACTGTACAGCTACAACAACTGTAACTCTTTCCGATCCTCCAGGTATTAGCGTGGCCATCACAAGTTTCAGCAACGTTTCTTGCTTTAACGGCTGCAATGGAACAGCCACAGCTCTGGCATCCGGAGGTGCTGCCGGTATTAATAGCTATATTTGGTCTAATGGACAAAATACAGCAACTGCCACAAACCTTTGCGCAGGGACATACACTGTAACTGCTTCTGATGTAAATGGTTGCTCAACAACTACCACAGTCGATATAGCTGAACCAACGCAACTCACTGTCGCCGTAGGCAATCAAGTGGGTGTACTTTGCTACGGTGATTGCAATGGGGTAGGCAGTGTTAACCCTGCCGGAGGAACACCTCCCTATGCTTATTACTGGGGCGTAAGCGCATGGACTCAACAGATTAACTCCACTTTATGCGCAGGAAGTCATTTCGTTACAGTTACAGACGCCAATGGTTGTACCGCCAATACGATGGTTGTAATAACTGGTCCTTCTGAATTAACAATAACAAATGTAACACCAACCCCTCTTACTTGTAACGGTGCTAACGATGGCCAGGCAGTTGTAACATTGCAAGGAGGATACGCCGCATATCAATATACTCTCGGAACAACAACCAATGGAACAGGAATTTTTACTGGTCTGGCTGCAGGAAATTATGGCATTACTGTTTCGGACGCAAATAACTGTACCCGAACAGGCTCTGTCACAATAACAGAACCCAATCCAATCGTATTGGGATCGACCCCTAATTTCACCTTGTGTAACGGACAAACAGGATTTATTCAAACATCTGTAACTGGAGGAACTCCACAATATACCTACTATTGGAATGGAGTTCAAGGCAATAGTATTTTACAAGTAAACCCTTCAGGTCTTACCACTTATACAGTAAATGTTGTTGATGCCAATGGTTGTTCCAGTAATTACAGTTCAACGATAGTAAATGTTACACCTCCTGTTCAACTCGAAATTCTGGCATCTCCCCCTGCCGTTTGCCCCGGAGAACCAGTTATGCTCAACGTTAATATAACTGAAGGAGCGGGCGAACCATATATCGTGAGATACAATGGAATGATCGTAGTCCCTCCAGTAACAGTTTATCCAAATCAAACCGGACAATATATTCTCTCTGTAGAAGATAATTGTGGAAGTATCGACACGGATTCTATTCTCATTACTGTTTACCCTGTACCCGTAGTGACTTTTATAAGCGACACGGTTTCAGGTTGTCAGCCTCTCGAAGTATTATTCCATCAATTTAGCAGCGTACCCGGAATTAGTTATGTATGGAACTTTGGCGATGCCAGTTACGATGAAGTTTCCTACGACATTAATCCTACGCACCGCTTCAGAAGTCCCGGCATCTTCGATGTATCTCTCACTGTAACCAGCGTTAACGGTTGTGTTAGTACAACAACAATTAACGATATGATAACTGTGTATCCTAAACCCGACTCACGTTTTGATGCCGATCCACAAATTGTAAGTATTATTAAGCCACAAGTTCAATTTAATAATCTTTCTACTTTAGCTAACTGGTATATATGGCACTTTGGAGATGGTGACAGTTCTTCTATTGTTCATCCTATGCATCTTTATCCTGCAATCCAGTCGTACACTGCCACTTTAATAGCTATAACCAATCAAGGATGTAAAGACACTTCTTCCCTTGTTATCACAGTAAGAGATGAATTTTCTTTCTATGCTCCTTCTGCTTTCTCTCCTAATAATGATGCTATTAATGACATTTTCTTTGTCCTGGGCCATGGAATTGATCCTACCAATTTCAAACTTGAAATGTACGACCGTTGGGGAATGTTACAATTCGAAACAGATAAATACGACGATTTCAATCCTGCCCATTATGGCTGGAATGGAACCACACTGAGTGGAGCTATGGCACCAATCGGAGTCTATACATGGCTATGCCGCTTTAAAGATGGAATGAACATCCTCCACGAAAAAGTGGGTACTGTAACACTTATCCGATAAAGATAAAAATCAAATGTAAAAACGGGAGCCGTGCTTCCGTTTTTTTTTGTTTTTAATATATTGCATATAAGCCCAATATTAGAATTTTCAAAAACAGAAATGATGTTAAATTGGAAATGACAGGGTCTATATTAGATACAATAGGTCGTTTTTTTTTGTTACTTTGCATTAATAATATAATTATGAGCCCCTCACTCTTTCAGGATATTGTATTTGGACCTATACGTAGTCGCAGACTAGGGATATCTTTAGGAGTCAATATTTTGTCAACAGATCAAAAAATTTGTAGTTTTAATTGTCTTTATTGCGAATGTGGCTGGAACCCTCAAAAAAGCAAAACGGAAGCCTTCGTTCCCCGTCAAAAAGTGAAAGCAGCTTTGGAACAAAGACTTATTGAGGCGGTTTCGACTAAAGAAAAAATTGACGTTATTACTTTTGCCGGCAACGGAGAACCCACACTTCACCCCGATTTCGCCGAAATAATTGAAGACACTATACTACTAAGGGAAAAATACCTGCCTGTCCCTATTGCTGTATTATCCAACTCCACCATGCTCAAAAACGAAAAGGTGAGAGCTGCTTTACTTCACATCGAATTACCCATTCTTAAACTAGACTCGGCAATTCCGGCAACCATTAAAATATTAAACAATGTCTCTTCGTCTTTTAACGTAGAAGAATATATCAATTGCCTGAAGTTTATGAAAGGCAAAGCCATCATTCAAACCATGTTTATCAGAGGTTCGTACAACGGGCAAACTTTTGATAATACAACAGACTTAGAACTTGCTGCTTGGCTAAAACTGATAATTGAACTCAATCCTATTCAGGTTCAGATATACACCCTTCACAGACTTCCTCCGGCAACAACTTTAGAGCGGGTAGAAATGTCTGAATTAATAGAAATTAGAGATTTACTCACAGCCAATAATATTAAAGTACAAATGGCCGAGAATTGAAATCAAAGAAACTCCATATTTTTGTGAGTCCCTTAGATTGGGGATTAGGTCACGCCACACGCATGATTCCACTGATTCATGCCCTCAGAGAAAGAGGCCACAAAGTCACTCTTGGAGCAGGCAGAAACGGCACGGCACTTCTCAGTCAGGAATTCCCCGAGTTAGAAATCATTCCTTTACCCTCTTTCTCCATAAAATATCCTTTAAAAGGAAATCTGGTTTGGGCCGTAATGAAACAACTACCTGGATTCTTTGCCACCATTCGCCGTGAAAAAAGAAAAATCTCCCAACTTCAGAAAAAGCAACATTTCGATGTAATTATTTCCGACAACAGATACGGTCTTTATCATCCCGACGTCTTTTCTGTGATAGTCACTCACCAGCTGATGCTTAAGCTACCACCATCCATGAAATATCTCGAAAAATGGGTATACAAAAGACACATGAAAATGTTGAAAAAATACAATAGATGTTGGGTTCCTGACTACGCTCAACGTCCCTTTTTATCTGGCGATCTGGCACATTTATTTCCTATAAACGATACCACCGCATTTATTGGTCCATTATCCCGATTTTCTATTGGATACTGCGAGCAAGAACCCACCGAATATCTCTACGATGTAATTGCTGTTTTAAGTGGACCCGAACCAGCCAGAACCCGATTTGAGACAAAAATTATTGAGCAACTTTCTGCCACAGATTTAAAATGTGTTTTAGTCAGGGGAGTTCCAATTACATCCAACGAAATATCAGTACCTGATAACATAACAGTATATAATCACCTACCAGCTTGCGACCTCAAGCAACTCATTCAGCAATCCAAATACATTGTTTCCAGAACAGGTTATTCTACCATCATGGATCTTGCTGCTTTAAAACGAACAGCCATACTGATCCCCACGCCCGGTCAAACGGAACAAGAATATCTGTCGTCGTACTATTCCGAGAAAAAACTTTTTCTTTGTTTTAAAGAAGACGAACTGAATATTCAGGAGGCTTTGAGTCAAATAACACTTTATCAATGGAATCTTAATTATCCCCCCATTAATTTACTAGAGAAAGAACTCGATTTACTCGAAGCCCAGATAAGTTCTCGTACTTAATAAAACAAGCCTACATGCTGAATATTAAACATCTAAAAAATAATGAAATTGACAAAGTGGCCTGGGACAGATGTATTCAATATTCAGTCAATGGTAATGTTTACGCCTGGTCGTGGTATCTCGACAGAGTCTGCCCCGACTGGGAAGCGCTGGTAGATGAAAGCTACAGTTCGGTCATGCCGCTTACACTCAGAACCAAATATGGCACAACCTATTTGTATCAGCCATTCTTCACGCAACAACTGGGTGTTTTCAGCACTTTCTCTTGCAACACGGGTATAGTCAAACTTTTTCTGGATGCCATTCCCGAAAAAATTAAATATGCCGATTACAATTTCAACATATTAAATCAGCTAAACGAGAATAATTTTATTGCCATTGAAAATAAGACCTATCATCTCGACCTGATTCCGGGAAAAACAACTATTGGGAAAACCTATTCAGAAAATACCCGACGGAATATTAAAAAAGCCGAAAACAACAAAGTAAGTATAACCAAAGGCTTGCAAGTCAACGAACTGATTCATTTTAAAAAAATCACATCCACCGTTAAACTCCCCGAGGATGCTTATGATAATCTCCGACAAATTGTATCCTTTGCTTTGATGAATAACAACGGAGAAATTTATGGCGCCTGGTCAGAAAACAATGAACTTTGTGCAGCCGCTTTTTTCGTTTATTCTCATCAATACGCCTACATGTTGATAGCGGCGTCTAACGAGAGCGGAAAAGCAAATTCCGCCATGTTTGCCCTCATCGACCAATACATTAAAGAAAACAGTGGAAGACCCATAACGCTGGATTTTGAAGGATCCAACATCCCCGGCATTGCCCGTTTTTATGCTGGTTTTGGAGCCGTTCCGGTAACCTATATGAAAATGAAAATGAACCGGCTGCCTGCGATTGTACGTTGGATGAAAAAGTAAATTTTCCCATTCCCACTCAAATCTAGCACAGAACTATTTGATCTGTCGTCATTCACATTTTTCTGTTGAAACACAGAAATCTGTTTATAATTAACAGTATTCAATCACAGTCTACAACATGCTAATATTCTTGAAGATTTGACATATAACCAACATCCTTTAAAACAACTGCTGTAGTAATAACACAGACTTTATTAACTAATTGTTCATAACTCACGTTAATATCATGTTGACACAAAAGGACTTAAAAACTTGCATTCGGGGGGTCGGATGTTGTATTTTTGTTTCAGCAGGTGAGTGATAAAAAGCTAACTTGTCGGGTAAGGGAGCAGGGAAATTTTCCCTAACAAGAAAACGAAACTGTTTCCAGGTTCTAACAAAGGATGAAAATTCTGAGCTAAAACGCTCCAATGGGCAAAAGGCATTTTCGTCTCGGGCAACCGGGAGGAATTTACAGCAAAGTGACTTAGGTTGCTTCCATCTGTACGAGGAAAGAGGTAACTCTAACCCAGTGTCTTTAAAACAATGGCGACAAAGTTTTAAACCCCGTTGGCAAGGCAGAGAAACAGGTTACTTTAAACCGGTATCCACATTTTCTGCCGGATCTGAAAGCCGGATTTTGGCAACAAAAAACGGAAAAAAGATCTGCCTGACCAGTGATTGTCGATACAGCAATGTAACGGCATGGGACAAGACCCCGCAAGGGAGAAAGTCCAGTTTCAATAACTGCAGCCTGTGGCTGCCCGGGCAACCGGACATCAAAGGGAAACTCCGTAACAGGTGTTTCCCTTTAGTTTTTTATAGCTAATGCGTGTTGTGCGTTCGTTGCACAATTAAGTTTGCAATAATTAATAGCTTTTTAATGGATCAATCCGAAAACTTGTGGAGTAAAAAAGATTAAGCATAAATTTTAGACAGTCTGAAAAGAAAGAATCTTACATCTCTTACACCTCTGGAAGAGTTTCTTAGAGCTTTTATCTTAGAGTTAAAAGATTCAGCAGCAGCATTAGTACTTCTATTATTAAAGAAATTAAGGATCGATATATAATGTGATTCTATTGAGCGAGCAACTGTGTGAAACGATTTTAATCCAGATCGTTCAACCTCATCGTACCACTTAGCCAGTTTGGTAAAAGCAATACCTTTAACAGAAGTATGATTAAAAATATCTCCAAGTTTAATGGCAAGTAGATATGCTTCTTTAATAACAGGATAATGCTCAAATAGGATCTTAGCTCGTTTTTCCTGTGATACTGTCCATTTAGATTTGTGTTTAAATAAGATATATCTGCTTCTTGCTAAGAGTTGTTTTCTAGTATCTCCATTTTCAAGTTCTTCTGGGATAAAAACCTTTTCCTGCGCCTTTGCTTCCTGTATCTTTTGATTTTCTTCGTCTATAGCCTCCCATCTGTATTTAATTCTAAGTTCTTGCACCGCTTCAAAAGCTAACTGCTGCACATGAAAACGATCGGTTACCTGAACGGCTTTTGGGAAGGCATGAGTAACTATCTTGATCATGCTGGGAGCCATATCCAAAGACACTTCCTTTACTTTATTTCGGGCTCGTTCAGGAATCTTCCTTAGAATTTCAATAATGTTTTCAGCTTGTGTTCCCTTTATCATGGCTATTATTGTGCCCTGCTTGCCATGAGCTAGTTTATTTGATAATACAGTGTATAGTTCTCCATGAGACAATGATACTTCATCAATAGCTAAAAATGGACTAATGTTTTTAGAAAATATCATCCATTCGTCGGCATGTTCTAGTTGATCCCAGGTATGATAATCGCTTAAATGATCTTTATATTGTTGCTGAAGCTTTTTTCCGCCAACTTGAAAATATTGCCCTAGACTACTACAACTTACCGGGACGGTATCGAGATAATTCTTTTAAAAAAGCGGCAAACTCCTTTGTCATTCGAGTGCCTTCACTTACTAATTCCCAATTACGGGTAACTATTTGCTCTGTTGTCGTATTTAGCCATCTTCGCCGTTTAACAAACAAATAAACAGCTTTTCCTCGCACTGGAAAATCTTGGATACTTGTTTCTGGGAAAAAACCTTTGGAGATTAATTTTTCTTTTGAATACTCCTCTGGTATCACATTTAACTCATCCAGATAAATACTTATCCGTTCATTGCTCTGCTCAATCTTAGTTACATCAAAATAGCTTAATATCCCTTTGGGCAGTATTAATTGAATTAACATGTCCTTCGCATCTTGTGGCATAATCATGTTTATTTATACCACAAAGTAATTCATTTTACTTTTGCTCCACAACTTTTTGACTTGATCCTTTTTAATCATTTTACATTTATTCTTTTTGTCATGAGCCTACTTTTTTATTCGATAGGTTGTCATTCATATTGGTTGTGCCTAACGGCAAGTGTATGCAAAGCAGGCGATTGCGGGCTTCATACTTATCAAACCGTTACGATGTTGAAGCGGGCTACAACCGTTGAATTTACTACTATCTCGCCTATTTTGTATATACATTGTTGTGCCGTCGTGCTTTTTTAGTATTGAAAAATTATTCCGTTTTTATAATACCACTTTGACATTTTCCCATACACATCAGACACAGAATCTCCTTTAAATTCCTTTTTATCTTCCATAAACTCACCAATGAAGGTATCGTAAATCTCACTTTTAAGTCGTAAAACAATCGGATTTGTCTTTCTGTCATAAATGGTCAACTTGCCTGAGTACATTACCCATTCATTCGAACGAAGATGTTTCCCAATTACCTCTTGGTCTGCTTGATATATTATTGTCGCTTTTGGCATTGTTAGTTAAAAATCAATTTTCTTATATGCGAAACATTTAAACTCCTTTTCGTCCTTTTGGTCAAACCGATTCATATTACATAGCAATTCCTCGTTGGGGTCATCATCATGTAAGCAAGTCAAACATAAAGACGGTTTTTTAATCAGTTCGCTGTTTATTTCATATCCATCGTCATCAAAGAATCCATGAATCTCGTTTGGTTTCATTTTATCAATGTGTCTTTGACCTTCTCTGTTTGCTTGTTTTTTTATTGCAGATTCAATTTCATAATCATCAGTTGGTTCACTTTCCCCAGTGATACAAGTAAAACAACTATTTCCAACAGCGGCAGAACCAATCACCCAGATATCATTTCCACATGAACACTTAATTCCATTTTTATAATCTTTCAATGCACTTTTAAGTCTTTTCTCCAAATCATTTTTGTTTTCGGATGGGTTACTTTTTAAGTGTAGTTCCACATATTTTTCTATCGATATCTTCTTAAATCCCATAATCTCTATTTTGTCTGAACAAACTGAGATCGAGCTTTTCCATCATTCTTTATTCCTCTCAGCTTACAATATTCCGTTAATTCATCCAAATCTACTAAAATATCAATAACATCGAATCCCTGATTGGTTAAATCTCGCTTTATTTTTTCAAAATCTTCATGCCAATCATGCCATGTATCGTGCATACTTTCACGGTCAGCAATTATCTTGACGAATCGTTTCCAATCCTTTTTCCTATAATATGCTAATTTAATTCCTATCATAATGTTTCAGTTCTTTGACGGCTTACGGCAAAACGATGGCAATATACAAAGTTGTCGGCATGTGTGACATTGTGCAAATTACGTCAACTTTTTCATTCAACCAAAACTTTTTCATTGCACAATGCTATGCGGCTGTTAGCTGGCGTTAATTCTATAAATTCTCATTTCACTTGAACATCTAATATAACTAATAATAAAGATTTCATTTTCTCCGTCGTCATTTGAATCAATCTCAATAATTTCAATATTGTGCAAACAAGAAAAATCTACAAAATTATTTTCGTCTTTTGAAACCTTTAATTCATGATAATCTGTATCAATACAATACATTTGCTGAGATTTAATATTAACTTTCCAGTCTTTTGGAATATTTGATGAAATGTTTGATATAAAAAAGGGTTCGTAAATCATTAAACTATCATCAGGATAAAAATCTCTTAAGATGCATGTGTCATAGCCAATTTCAAGAATAGTTTTAGATAATCGTGGATGATTAGAAAATAAAATTGACTTATTCTCTTTTGCAATCTTAGTGTCTGGAATTATAATAAAATTTTTATTTTTAAAGTCAACCATAGTCTGAACGTATATAAGTTTATAATCAATCTTTCCATGCTTTCTAATTCCAATGATAGAATCACATGGATTTTCAAATTCAATTTCGAAATTGACAGGAATAATCAATGAATCATTTTGTCCATATATTGATTGAACAAAGAAAAATACAATCAAAGTTATTATTAAATGTTTCATTTTATTAATGCCAGCTAACGGCAGTTCGTCTATTAACTCTCCAAATGTACAAAATATTTGCTTCTGTATTGTGAGTAAAATTTTGTAGCAGG
>PHDH01000044.1 GCA_002840935.1 Bacteroidetes bacterium HGW-Bacteroidetes-21
TAGTAAGAGTTTTGTCCTACTAGCAATGGTTAGATTAATGCTCAACAGAATTTAAAAGTGAATTTTAAACAACCTCTTAGTATTAAAAAATATTCCCGCAAAATAAAGCTCTATTTTTCAAGTATTCACGCCATAAATTTAAAATGGCTTCAACATACAACTTTATTTTTTTTAATTACTTTTATAACAGTTCCTTTTATACTCATTTTCATGCAAAACATGAAAATGAACTGTCTTTTCGGTCAAACTATATTTTCAATATTCTATTTCTTCCTCTTTTTCCAAACGCTTAATCAATCTGCCGTTTTTTCTGATCTTAATTATGAACTAGCCTCAACAGAAGACCTTAAAGTTGTCAAAACAAAGTATGCTAAATCGCAAATAAAAAAAGAGGAAGTTGCTCTCTTTTCACAAAAAATAAAACAATGCATTGAACAAGATAAGCTTTTTTTAGTATCCAATTTTAACATTAAGGACCTTTCGGATAAAACAGGTATTAGTATTCACTCTCTCTCTCAAGTAATTAATCAGGAATTTAATATGAATTTTTTCGAATTTATTAATTCTTATCGTGTAAAATATGCTAAAACCCTGCTAATAAGAAGTGACTATTCAAATCAAAGCATAGAATCTATTGGTTACGATAGTGGCTTTGGAACCAAAGCATCTTTTTATACTTGTTTTAAGAAGCATACTTCGGTCACACCCGCTAATTTTAGAAATAATTTTTTTCTCCAGAACAAATCTCTTGATTAACTGCGTATTACAAGCGCGCTCTTAAGAAGTACAACCTTATAAGGTTTTACATTTTAATAATTACTAATCAGTATTTTTGAGCCATAAGGTCTTTTCTTTTACCATTTCACTTACTATGAAAACATTGCTGTTTTTAACATTTTCGATAATTTCAACATACTCTTTCAGCCAAGGAACATTTACCTACGAGGTACAAAGAAATGAGCCAGGTAAGGCAAAATCAATAACTCTAGGATATGATATTGGCATGTCGGGTGACTATGGCGAATTTGAAGAAATTCAGGCAATCTATAATTCACCTACATTTGCGGTAGAATTCTCTATGCAATATGTTCCATTGATCTTTGCTTACGAAGGAAAATTCGATTACTCAAATTCTATTCGTAAAAATCCTGAATACGAAAATATTAAACCAATTTATCGCAAATCAGAATTGTATTTTAATTATTTTCTAACAAAAAAAGAAAAGGCTGATGTTGTTAAGAAATATATGGGGTTTTCTGATCAATATTCACTGTTCGCAATTGTTAATGTAAATGCTTTAAAAGTTAGCGGCATGCGTCCTGGCTTAATATTACATCAAGGATTTCTTGAAAATGGAAGTACTATCTATCCTCGATTTGATGAATTTAGCCATGCCTCAATTTCTATTGGTTATTTTATTTCGAAATATTCCGATTTTAAAGTCAAAATAAATAGCTCTGTAAAAGAGGGGCGCCGTTTTCGCAAAACCTATTTTGACTTGTTCTTTTCTCCTTCAAGTAAAATTAAAAATTCACTTATTTACTCCAACCAATATACCTATAAACCTTTTGGTGTGAGATTGGGAATTCAATATATGTCGACAAAACTTTTAGGTTTAAATTTTAAAGGAGAAATCGGCTATTTCCCTGGAGCATATAAAGATAAAAAGGATAGCTTTTATCTTTTAGTGGGATTTGGTTTTAATTTCACCAAATCATTTATTCCCTCTACAAACTAGACACTTAAACTAAATTAACTAATATCATGAAAATCTTTTTCATTAATCTTGTATTGGCTTGTGTCATTTTTTCTGCATTTGCACAAACATCTGAACTCCAGATTGTCCCTTTAAAACAACCCCTTATTCTTCCCCGAATCGAGTTTTTCGGACTTCAATTTGGTTACCCGGTGTCAAATTTCAATATACATTTACAGGCGGATGTCAACTTAAATGAGAAGTTTACCTTTAGCGCTAAATTCGACCCGTCATATTGGGATATGAGCAAATACATTCTGAGTGCAAACGGTGTCAGTGATAACCTTATTAAGCTTAAATCGGCCAAAGAATATGGACTGGGGTTCGAAATGACACTGTTTACAACGCACAAATCTGAAGAAAAAAAATTAATAACAAAAACAGAAGTCGTTTCCCAGACATATGAATATCAAAACATTAAACAAACATATCTGCCTGTTAATTATGACGTTCCTCTCCAAACTAGATTAAGAGGCGGAGTGCAAGGTTATACCGGCTGTACGAGGCCCAGAAAATCAAACTCTGATGAAAGAATTATCATTGCTGACGTTGAATATGCTGCTATAAAAGCTGCTGATGGTTCGGTTTTAAACGAATGGAATCCCTCTATTGTGAACACTGTATTTATATATGGAGGTCTCTCCTTCAAAAGAATCAACTATTTTCAAGCTATATTCAATGTATCTAAACAATATGGAACATGGAGAACAACAAAAGCCTTCTTTTTTGATATCATGTTTTCTCCTTCTATTAAAGTAGGCGATGTTCAACACGCCAATTCAACTTTTATCGTAAACGACAGTTACAAGAAAATGCCTTTTGGTTTTAGAATTGGACAGGAAGTAATCCGTTTTAAAGGAGAAAAGACCAAATCAGGTACGTCGGTTTCATGGGAAGTTGGCATGTTGCCAGGAGTAGGAAAATTTCCAGTATATGCAAAAACGAGCATAGGTTTTGGTCTCAACTTTGAGAAAACGCCTGCTGTAAATTTATAGAGAAAAAGACCTCCAAGGTCTTTGAACTTGTTTTTTAATGTCGTTCAGACCTTGGAGGTCTTTGCTTTTTTACCTGTGTTTACCTTCGTCACTAAACATCATTTGCAGATAACTCTGGTAACGGGATTCGCTGACTTCGCCTTTTTCTATAGCTTCTTTAATCTTGCAGCCAGGCTCATGATTGTGTGTGCAATTGTTATACTGACATTGACCTGTCAACCTAAACATTTCTGGGAAAAAGTGAAAGAGCTCATCGGGATCCACATTATAAAGACCAAATCCTTTTATACCTGGAGTATCAATAATAAACCCACCTTCTGACAGTGGGAACATCTCACTAAAAGTTGTAGTATGTTTTCCCTTCAGATGATAATCTGATATTTCCTGCGTTTTTTGTCTGAGCAAAGGCTCAATTTTATTAATGAGTGTTGATTTGCCAACACCACTATGACCGGATAACAAGGAAATCTTTCCCGTTAAAAGCTCTTTTAACTTATCCAGATTTTCTCCGGTTTCGGCCGAAACAGAAAGACAAGAGTAACCGACTTTCTTATATATTGCGAATATTGATTCCATTTCATCCTTCTGCTCTGGAGTCAATAAATCTGTTTTGTTGAATACAATGAGTGCAGGAATTTGATACGCTTCACAAGTTACCAGATAACGGTCGATAAAATGCAATGAGGTAATTGGAAATGCCAACGTAGCAATAATCACCGCTTGATCTATATTGGCAGCAAGGACATGAGTTTGTTTAGAAAGGTTAATCGACTTACGAAGTATGTGATTTTTTCTTTCATGAATATGAGAAATGACATAGGCCAATGTCTTACTATCCTGCTCAACATCAACTCTGTCGCCTACTACAACAGGACTTGTACTTCGTGATCCCTCAAGTCTGATTTTACCCCTGACACGGCATTCCATCGTCTCCCCCGTTTCGGAAAGAACCATAAAAAGTGACCCCATTGTTTTGGTGACAATACCCGTAATCATAGTTTTTTATCAGTCGCAAAGATAACCATTAAATAAAAAATCCTCATTTCTGAGGATTTTTATATCAAAACTTTAACGATATTCTCTTAGCTATTTTGCGAATGCCATGGCATACTGTAATTGATTCTGCTTTTCGATGGATTCTGAAACCAGCAGTTCGTCAAGACGGAGTTGATTTAACTCATTGCTAAAGACTATTTCTTCTTCGCATGTAACATTGTCTGACATTTCTTCTTCTACCATCTGGTTCTCGCCCCTTTCATAAGGTCTGAAAACATAGACCACACCATAGCTGGCCGATTTTTCTCTTTTAGCATCATCGGGTAAGAGATCAAATGTAGCTTCAATTTCATCCCATATAGAAAGTATAATTTCATCGGCTTCTGCCCTTAACGCAGCAATGCGATCTGTAGCATATAACGTCGATTTTTGCATAATTTTCTGAGAATGCGAAGCATCTGCAAATTGTTCGTATCTTACTTTTACTACGGCAGCTGTAGGATTTGTCATTGAGTTGCCACCATTAGCCGTTCTCTCTGCTTCTCCCTTAATTAGTTTTTCGCCCCAGAATAATAAATCTCTTTCGGTTTGTAAGGGCGGTATACGACTATCGTTTTCGCGAATTCCATAAAATTTTCTGGAAACAGCAGGCAAATCACCTCTTATAATGGCAAAATTGAGTACCTGATAAAAATGCGAAATATAAAGTCTGGCTTTCTTCATCAGTGCATTATACTCTCTGCTTTTACTCACCTGAGAGTGAAGAGCAGACCTTTGCTGATGAAACATATTCTCAAATTGAGGTAGATAATTCTTCAACCTTTGGAAATTAGCCGATGAAAAAGCTAGCTTAAAAGGTGGAAGTTGCTCGCCCATAACAAGGGCTGCCTTTAATGCCCGTAAGCGGGCCATGTCCGTATTTGGAAGTCGTCTGTAAGGCATTCCTTTTTTTTACGAAAATACAGGCTATTTTGCCCCTTAAAAGACTTTAAACCGAAAAAATATAAACAGTAGTCTGTTAATACTGTCAATTTTCTTGTTTTCAGGTTTTTCCACAACAATTTTTCATAGGCGACAATCGACTAAATTTCAACTATTTGCCTGTGTTTTAGATCAATATTAATAATTTAAATATGTAATTTTTCGATTATTTTAAATAAAAGGTTGTACGGTAAAGCTAAGTATTCTATTTTTGCAGTCTTAAATAAAAATTGTTTAAATAATCTATAATAATCATGAAAAAAGGCTTGTTTCTTACATTAGCTGCGGGTTTCCTGATGCCTGCAATAACCATGGCCAGTGAGGCCGATTTAAAAATTCCAGATTCAATAAAAGACCAGAATATTTTGTATTATGGCTTTATTGTAACCGTTTTGGGATTATTATTTGGCTTGTATCATTTTATGAAAGTAAAAAAACTTCCGGCCCATAAATCCATGCTTGAAATTGCAGATGTTATTTATAGTACTTGTAAAGCGTACTTAAAACAGCAAGGCAAATTTTTAGCCATTCTTTTCCTTTTTATCGGTGCTGCTGTGGCAGGATATTTTGGATTTTTATCCCCCATTGGCGAAACTGCTGGAGAAAAATTTGGTTCCGTAGCACTCATTATTGGATGGACTGTCATTGGTATTCTGGGTTCATATACCGTGGCCGCTTTTGGTATTCGCATGAATACTTTAGCTAACGCACGTATGGCATTTGCTTCTTTAAAGAGAGATCCTCTTAAACTTTTAAACATTCCTTTAAACGCAGGTATGAGTATCGGCGTAGTATTGATTTGCGTTGAACTTATTATGATGCTTATCATTTTGTTATTCATGCCCGGGGACCTCGCTGGCGCTTGTTTCATTGGATTTGCTATTGGCGAATCACTGGGTGCATCTGCACTTCGTATCGCCGGTGGTATTTTTACAAAAATTGCCGATATCGGTTCCGATTTAATGAAAGTTGTTTTCAAAATTGGTGAAGACGATCCCCGTAACCCTGGCGTTATTGCCGACTGTACTGGTGACAATGCGGGTGACAGTGTAGGACCCACAGCTGACGGTTTCGAAACCTACGGTGTAACCGGTGTAGCTCTTATCTCTTTTATACTTTTAGCCGTTGGTGGTGTTGCTTTGGGCATGGACGACGTACTTACTTCTCTTTTGCAAGTTGAACTCCTTGTTTGGATCTTTGTAATGCGTATTTTAATGATTATTACTTCCGTTTTAGCTTTCTGGATCAATGGTTTTATCAGTCAGGCCAAATATAGCGGTAAAGATGATCTTGACTTTGAAGCTCCTTTAACCAATCTGGTATGGATTACTTCTTTACTTTCCATTGCTGTTACCTACGTAGCAAGTTATGTAATGATTCCCAATCTCAACGGAAACACCGATATGTGGTGGATACTTTCAACCATCATCAGTTGCGGTACCTTAGGCGCAGCTATCATTCCAGAATTCACCAAACTCTTTACCTCTCCCAAATCAGCTCACGTTAAAGAAGTTGTAAGTGCTGGCCGCGAAGGGGGTGCTTCTCTCGTTATTCTTTCTGGTTTGGTTGCCGGTAATTTCAGTGCGTTCTGGAAAGGTATGGTATTCTTTGTATTAATGTTTGCTGCTTATTATGCCAGTACTTTCGGCCTCGATTCCATTATGGTCTATCCTTCCATTTTTGCTTTCGGTCTGGTAGCTTTCGGTATGCTGGGTATGGGCCCTGTAACCATCGCTGTCGACAGTTATGGTCCTGTAACCGATAATGCACAGTCGGTGTATGAACTGTCTCTGATCGAAGATGACAAAGAAACGGCTTCAGCTGAAATTGAAAAAGAATTTGGCTTTAAACCCGACTGGGAAAAATCTAAATACTACTTAGAAGCTAACGATGGTGCAGGAAATACTTTTAAAGCTACTGCCAAACCCGTATTAATCGGTACTGCTGTTGTAGGTGCAACCACCATGATTTTCTCACTGATCCTAATGATAGAAAAAACTCTTGGCGTAAAACCTGAAGAAATTCTTAATCTGTTAAATCCTTATACCATTTTAGGATTTATTCTTGGAGGTTCCGTTATTTACTGGTTCACAGGCGCCTCGATGCAAGCCGTTACTACTGGTGCATACAGAGCTGTTGAATATATCAGAAGAAATATCAACCTCGACCCCAATGCACCAAAAAAAGCAGATACAGCCAAATCTATTGAAGTTGTAAAAATCTGTACTCAGTATGCTCAAAAAGGAATGTTTAACATTTTTATTGCTATTTTCTTCTTTGCTCTAGCTTTTGCTTGTCTTTCTTCTCCTTCCAGTATCGGAGGAAATAATGCTGTAGCTCTTTTTGTAAGTTACCTCATTTCAATCGCGGTATTTGGTCTTTTCCAAGCTATCTTTATGGCTAACGCCGGTGGTGCATGGGATAATGCTAAAAAAGTAGTTGAAGTTGATCTGAGAGAAAAAGGAACTCCGCTGCACGACGCTTGTGTTGTAGGTGATACCGTAGGTGATCCATTTAAAGATACTTCTTCTGTAGCACTAAACCCCATTATTAAGTTTACGACCTTATTTGGTCTGCTGGCAATGGAAATCGCTATTTCTGAAAACTTCAGAGATGCCGCTCCATATGCTGGTCTGATATTCTTCGCTATCGCCCTTGTATTTGTATGGCGTTCATTCTATAAAATGAGAATAGAGAAATAATTGAAAAACTAACTTTTTTAAAAAGCTGTTTCACAAAATGAAGCAGCTTTTTTTTTAATGAGGCTATATCGAAACTCCGATTTCAAGAAAATCATCTTTGCCCCACCCTAAAAGGGGGATGATTTTCAGCGACTTCACCCTTAAGGACTGGGGCGAAAAGGCGCCAAAAATAATTTGTTTAAAAGTTTTGAAACAACCTTTTTTAAAAAATAATCCTACATTTATACTATGATTAAATCGGTTATTTTTCTATTTATTCTTTTTGCCTTTACTTCTGTTAAAAGTCAGTCCGAAGCAAACATAGATAGTCTTAGTAATATTTCAGAAAAATCAGTTCCTTATAAAACATACTTCAAAATTAGAAATGATATTGGTAATTATTACGTGATAAACGGGCAATATGAGATAGCACTTAAAGTATATTTTGACATTCTTAAAATAGCTGAATACAAAAAAGATTCATCCTCGATTGCGCTTTTATACAACAATATTGCAACCATATACCGGGAAACAGGGAAAAACGAACTGATTCTTCAATACGCAAAAAAAGCAGTTGACCTCTGTCAATATATTACTGATGATTCACAAAAAGCCGATGTTCACAATACCCTGGCCAATTATTATTACGAAAATTATATCGATTCGCTTGCGTTAAAACACTTCAATATATCTCACCAATACCGTTTATTGGCGGGCGTTAAAAAAGAAATAGCTGTATCGTTTAAAAACCTCGGCGCGGTATGTTTCGAAACAGGGCAAAAGCAAAAAGGCATTCAATACGTTTTTAACTCTTTAGCTATTAGAAAGGAAATAAATGATAAAGCCGGCATCATTTCTTCGTATCTGGGCTTAGGTGAAATGTACAATGCCATTGAGAAAAAGGATTCGGCAATTTTTTATCTGAATCTCGGTCTTTCTATGTCCGACTCCACAATTTCGCCTTACATTATCAGACAATATTATGATAATATGGCTCTTATATACGCAAGTATTCATAATTTTGATTCAGCTTATGCATATCAGGTAAAACTAACAGCCATTAAAGACAGTATTTTAAACAAAGAGAATAACGGTCAAATGGCCGATCTTCAAACAAAATATGACACAGAAAAAAAAGAACAAGCCCTGTTATTAAAATCACTCGAAATTGCTCAGGAAAAAGATAAAAACCTGTTTCAGTTATTCCTGTTTACCGGAATAGCAATACTTATAATCGTTATATCAGGATTCATCATTTATAGAAATCAACAAAAGCAAAAATCGGCATTGATTAATGAAACCAACCGACAAGAGAAACTTCGTTTTAAAGCCGTCATCGACTCTGAGGAGAAAGAACGAATAAGAGTGGCCAAAGAACTTCATGATGGACTAGGTCAATTGCTATCTTCAGCAAAATTAAATATGTCGAGTTTAGAAGACAGTATTGAAAAAGAAGACGAATTATTGCTAAAAAACTCGTTACATATTATTGATGAGGCTGTAAATGAAGTAAGGACAATATCTCACAATCTTATGCCAACAGCATTAATGAATTACGATATAGTAAAAGCTATTTCTGTACTAACAGGAAAAATTAATGATTCTGGTACTATTCAAGTTGACTTCGACTCGACACAATTTACTTTATCCCTCTTGAAAGAAACAGAAATCACTTTGTACCGGATCGTACAAGAGATCGTAAATAATATGATTAAACACGCCCAGACACAAAAAATTTACATCCAACTTTATAATCAGAAAGAAGAAATAATGCTGTTGATAAAAGATTATGGAAAAGGATTTAACTTGTCGGAGATTAAACAAAGTAGCGGTATTGGATGGCAAAACTTATACTCCAGAGTTTCTATGCTAAATGGGGAAATAATTGTAGATTCACAACCAGAAAAAGGTACCACTATTTCTGTTACTTTTACAATGTAAATCTATGGAAAGTACTCAAAAACTATTAATTGTTGATGACCATCAAATGTTTATTGATGGGATTAAATCCATTTTAAGAAAACAGGATGCATTTCAAATTGTGGCAGAAGCTCTTAACGGATATTCCGCTCTTGAAATACTGAAAAATCAACCTATTGATATTATTATAAGCGATATCAGTATGCCTGAAATGTCGGGTATTGAACTCACTAAAAAAGTAAAAGAATTATATCCCGAAATTAAGATCCTCATCGTCAGTATGCATAACGATCCTAGTATTGTATCCGAAATATTAATGGCTGAAGCCGAAGGTTACATACTTAAAAATACCGGAAAAAAAGAACTCATTGAAGCCCTAACCAAAGTAGCTAACAACGGCACATTCTATAGCAATGACGTTTTAACTGTTATGTTACAAATAGTTAGACCGGAAAAGAAAACGCTGGAAGAAACAAAACAATTAAGCGAACGAGAAATTGAAGTATTAAAACTCATTGTTGAAGAATTCTCCAGTGAACAGATCGCAGAAAAACTTTTTATAAGTAAAAGAACTGTAGATACCCACCGTATTAATATTCTGGCTAAAACTAACTCCAAAACACTTGTAGGCCTGATTAAATATGCAGTCCGGAATAATCTTATATCCTAAGATTCATTCAAATAAGTACTACCTCCTTTAATATTTAAGTATTGGTACTGATGCCAAATCAGTACTTATACTGATATCCGCACACCCTTAAGTGCTGTTACTTTGCATAGAAGATTATGAATATCGTCTATGAAAAATTTAACACACAGAGAAACCGAAATTCTAAGGCTGATTTTTGAAGAGATTTCTACAATAGAAATTGCTCGTCGATTAAATATAAGCAAAAGAACTGTTGATTCACATCGCAGAAGTATTCTAAAAAAATCCGAGACATCTAATCTATTGGGCTTATATAAATATGCCCTGAAAAACAATCTTGTTGAACTATCAAATGTAAACGAAAAATAAATCTGCAATGAAAGCCATTTCTCTTTTTGTTTTACTTTGTATTACTTCAAGTGTTATTAAAGCCCAATCTCTCGATCAATTTTACGAAAAAAGTTTTGAAATATACACTCCTTTTGTTGGGATGTCATCAAAATCAAATTCCAACGATACATTAGGAATAAAACCAGGTTTAAGCTTTTGGGGCGTTGCAAATCTGGGTGGAAGCTACTCAAATACCAGACCCTGGGGAGTATCATTCTCTTTTGGCGAACGCCAGTTGAGTGATATGTTCTTTCTTCTAAAAGGTATTCTAAACAAAAAAACAAAAGTAAAGGATTTCGGCAACCTTAATTACCTGTCCGACTTTGGCTTTCTCCCCAATTTTAGAGTGGGAATGAACGTTTTTGGCCAAGATGAAATGATAATTAATATTGGATTAAACCATAGCTACTACATTACCCAAACCCATTTTATTCTAGATGGCAGGTCTGTTACACAGGGCGTTGACTGGCTGGCCTTAGGTCCAAACATTTACGTTGACAGAGCTATAAACGATTGGCTGGCAGTGAGACTTGCCTCAGGCCCCATGATTAGCTATGCCAATGGTAAAAAAATAAAAGACAACAAGCCCACGATTTGGGAACACAAAATTGAAGTTTTTACAAAGTGGGGTCTTTTTGTTGGTATCGACTTTTTAAATTTTTCGAAATTCCATGACGACAACGACAGTAATATCAAAATCAAAAGATATGATCTTAAGTTGGGCGTAAGACTAAAACTGTAAATAAAGGAATCAATCAACCATAATAAATAACAATTAAAAAAAGAAAACATGAAAACAACCATTTTAACCAGTGTAATGTGTGTGGCCTTAGCTTTTAGTGTTAACGCACAAAAACCCCTGCCTTTTACTGCAAAAACAGCTAATCCTGCTAAAATTAAGGCAGCATTTGACTTCCCAACCGAAGGTCGTAATTCAAAAAACGGTGGAGGATACAGTTCCAATATGGAATTAGTCAACCCTAAACCCAAAAAAGTTGCGCTTGTCAGCTTCTATCTTTATGATCCCGCATGTAGTAAAGCAAAAGGTGGCACATATACAGGTAGTGTTTCTGTTTCCTGCTGGAGAACTTCAGATAGTAAGGGACAAGAACATATTGACGGTTTTTATGCAAAAAGTATAGATGCCATGAAAGAAGAGTTTAAAAAATACGACATAGAACTTCTTACTCCCGAAGAATTTATTGATACAGACGAAAAAGCCGATTTCTATTATAACTTTAGTCAAGAATCCGCTAAAAAAGAAAAATCCTCCGTAACCATTAGAAAAGCAGCAGGTACAACCATTTCATCAGTAGCAGAAGCAAGTGTTTCTACTCTTAAAATTTCTCCTACCGGAAAAGGCTACAGGGCTTTCTTTGTGGCAAATGAAGATATGACTATTTCAAAACTCGAAAACTTCAAATCGGCAGGTATTATGGGAGCAAACAGGAAAATGTCGTCAAGTCTGGGATATGAACTTTGCAAAGGTCTGGGCGTTGATGCTGTAGTTGTTTGCTATATTGTAACCAGAAAACCCAATATGAAAAAAGAAGACTATGCCGTGAATGCTGTAAGTTTATACATGTTTGGTCCTAACCCAATTATTGATGGCGAGGATGACAAAAACCGCGGCCAATTCTATTGTGGTACTCGTTTCTTCACTAAACCCCTGCTTTTCGAAAGCAAGAAAATTGGAACAGTATCCTACGATAATATGGACAATGTGATCAGAGCACTGTCTGGCAGAATGTGTAACTGGGTTATCAATAAGGCAAAAAAATAATATTTCTCTTTAAACAACTTAAAATAGAACCTCACGAAAAGTGGGGTTTTATTTTAAAAATTAAATAATTATGAAAACATTCTTATACCTTCTAATAATGGTCTTCTTCGTCAATCTTTCTATGGCACAAAAAGTTCATTGGTCTTATAAAGTTGAAGGCTCTGTCTGGGGAGCCGGAAAGCCCTGGGTTTATGATTACAGATTCTGGAAATACACAGCCGCCATTGAAGCCGAAGATGCTCCGGGTAAAACACAAAAGAAAAGCGCTAAAAGTCCAGCTATTCTTCATTATCAATTTATTCCACTAAAAACACAACAAGTAATAATTGTCGAAAACTATAACCCTGGGGCAATAACAAAGGTCGAAATAGGAACTTACGGAAAAACAGGAATCAGAAAAGAAATTTATACAGCTGAAGCAAAAGCAGCCCCAAAGGAATACCGAGTCCTTAATCTTTTTTGCCCTTTAACCGACTTTGAAGTAACCGACATATGGATTAGTGTTGATTATAAGGCCATTGAAGGCGTTAATCAAATTGCAGGTGTGGCAATATCTGATATTAAAGAAGCATATAGCCCCAAAATAAATTTACCAGCCGAACTTGCTTTCGAAGGAGATGCATTGAATATTAATGAGGACATTTCGGGTGATGTCAGCCCTTCGTCTCCAAAAATCACTGCCGATGGAAAATATATTTTCTTTAATCATATGAATCCCGAAGAAACCATATTTTTTTCTGAATTGGGTTCTGACGGCACCTGCCTTGATGTCAAACCCAGTATTTTTAACCTGCCGCAAGGTGTCTCGACTGCCACTGGACTTATCTCTATTATGCCAGATAAAAATTCCGTTATTATTAGCAACATGAGTAAGAAACCCATTTATTATGAATTATATATCGACAAAAAAAACCGTTTAAAAAAAAGAGAAATTAATGTAAAAGGATATCAGAATGATGACAGAGCTTACCAAAATGAAACTGTATCTTCCGATGGAAATACAATAATCATTACACAATGGAGGTCCGGTGATCTTGATGTCTTTAAAGAGGATATGTATGTTGCACACCGCCTTCCTAATGGTGATTTCTCGGAACTTATTAAAATGGGAAATACAATAAACTCTATCGGTAACGATATACCCTGTTATCTTTCGCCCGACAACGTTACTTTGTTTTTTAGCAGTGATGGTCTCATTGGCTATGGCAACTATGATATTTTTGTAAGTCGTAGATTAGATGATACCTGGACAAACTGGTCGGAACCAATAAATATCGGACCACAGGTAAATACAAAAGAGAAAGAAAAATACTTTACCATAACAGCCTCAGGGGAATATGCCTATTTTACAAAAGCGCCATCTGACGGACAAAAAGATATTTTTAGAATTAAACTGGCTCAACCTAAAGCAGAAACACCCATAACCGAAACCATTCGCCCAAAACCAGTCGTACTCATTTCAGGAAAAGTTCTTGACAAAAAAACTAATCTTCCATTAGAAGCCGACATTACTTTTGAAATTCTTTCTCAGAATCAAACCGTAGGATATGCACGTTCGAACGCCATTACAGGCGAATATACCATAACACTTCCAGCAGGCGAGAACTATTCCTTTAGAGCAGTAGCAGAAAAATATATAACCATTAGCGAAAATATTGATGCTTCGCAAACAACCGAATACAAGGAAATTATAAGAGATCTTTATCTAGCTCCTATCGAAGTGGGACAAATTATTCGTTTAAACAATATATTTTTCGAAACCGGAAAAGCCGAGTTAAAACCAGAATCAAATTTTGAACTCGAAAAACTAACGGCTTTTCTTCTAGACAACTCCAATATCAATATCGAAATCAGTGGACATACCGATAATGTGGGTGGAGAGCAAACCAATTTGAAGCTTTCTGAAGACCGCGCAAATGCAGTTGTCAACTATCTAATAAAAAAAGCTATACCATCAAACAGACTCATTGCCAAAGGGTATGGTGAAACAAAATTTGTTGCAACGAACGATACAGATGAGGGCAGACAATTAAACCGAAGAGTTGAATTTGTAATCCTGTCTAAATAATTCGTTACTTAGCATAAAATAGAGACAGTCTCAAAATACGAGTACAGGCTCTTTTTTTTATTATTTTACAAGCTTTCCTTCTTTTAACACAGGCAACACATCCAGCACATCCAATGTATGGCAATATCGAATACTTTCTTCACTCACTATGCCTTTAAGACGATGACGATGGGAACATTTTTCGATATATGCAATAAGATCTTTCTCAGCCAAAGTCCATAAATCCATGCAGGCAATAGTGCTATCGCAGTGAGTTTCAAATCCCGCACTTTTAATTAATCTGTCGGCAATAAGACCGGCACAAAGGCTATCTTCAAGACTAAAGCGATTCTTCCACCCAGCACAAAAAAGCAAGACATCTTCATCTTTTTCTTTCAGATATTTTACAACCGTTGAGACATTCACAAAAGCGCCGATAACAACATTCTTATTTCCATCTGCTGCCATTTTTATGGCCTGAGTGCCATTCGTTGTACTGTAAGCAATAACCTTTCCGGCCACCCTCTCAGGAGTAAATGCATCAGGAGAATTTCCAAAGTCAGCAAAATCAAGTATTACACCATCTCTTTCTGCTGCCAGAATATAACCCTCTTCTTTTGCTTTTCGTGCTTCTTCAACAGATCCTACAGGTATTATAGCCTTCGCTCCAGCTGCTATGGCCGCGCATATCGACGTTGTAGCACGCATGATATCTATTACAACCACCGTTTTCCCATATTCCTGAAATAACGGATACCAAAGGGGACTAAAACACGTATATATCTTCCTGATCATTTTTCAAATTTAAACCTTAAAAAAAATCATTCTGAGTGAAGAACTTAATCTTTACCACTCAGAATGACAAAATTAATAAAATACCTTTTTAAAATAAGATAAAGGTTATTTCTTATAAATTGGCAGTTTTACAACTTTGGCTTTTACAGCCTGATCGCGTATACTGACATAAATCTCGGTATCGGGTTTCGAAAACTCTGATTTCACATAACCCATTCCAATACCCACTTTCATCATGGGCGACATGGTTCCCGAAGTCACATGACCAATTTCATTCCCCTGTGCATCCTGTAATTTATAATAATGACGAGGAATTCCTCTGTCTATCATCTCAAATCCTACAAGTTTTTTCTTCAAGCCTTCGGCTTTAAGTTTCAACATAAAATCCTTATCGATAAAATCTTTGCTGTCGCTGAATTTGGTTATCCAACCCAGACCGGCTTCAAGGGGAGATGTTGTATCGTCAATGTCATTGCCATAAAGACAGAAACCCATTTCGAGACGTAAAGTATCACGGGCAGCTAAACCAATAGGTTTAATTCCAAACTCTTTACCAGCTTCAAAAACAGCCTTGCAAATATGCTCCGCATCCTGATTGGCAAAATAAATTTCGCAACCACCTGCTCCGGTATAACCCGTTGTTGAGAATATTACGTCCTTTACACCGGCAAATTCCAGTTTCTTAAAAGTATAATACTCCATATCTTCTACGGTTGTAGAAGTAAGTTTTTGCATTGCTTTCAGTGCCAGAGGACCCTGTACAGCAAGTTGTGAAATTTCGTCACTGGCATTGTATAATACAGCATTTTCTTTATTCTGACTTACCAACCAATTCCAGTCTTTTTCAATATTCGATGCATTGACGACGAGCAGATATGTTTCAGTATTAATACGATACACAAGCAAATCATCTACAATACCACCCTTTCCATTAGGAAAACAGCTATATTGAATTTTTCCATCGAACAAAGCAGCTACATCATTAGATGTTACACGCTGAATGAAATCAAAAGCTTTTGGCCCTTTTACCCAAATCTCGCCCATATGAGATACATCAAAAACACCCAGTTTTTCTCTCACGGTTACGTGTTCATCGATATCTCCGGTAAATTTTAAAGGCATATAGAAGCCTGCAAATTCGACCATTTTACCACCCATTTGTTCGTGGATGTGTGCCAATGCTGTTTTTTTCATATCTTTTAATTTATTGCTTATTTCTTACTTACAAAAATAGAAAATTTATTAGGAAAGGGCTTATGACTTTTGACATAAAAGAAAATGCTTTCTTACATTAAAGTTTAACCCAAATAAAACTATCCAATTTTAACTCCCAAAATTGTAACATCATCCACTTGATTTAATGCCCCTTTCCACTCCATGAAAGTTTTTTCAAGTACTTGTTTCTGTTCCTCTAGTGAATAGGTAGAAATGGAAATGAGCAATTCTTTCATTTGCTTACTGCGGAATTTAGTTCCTCCCTGCTCTTGCCTGACTTCGCCACCAAACTGATCAGAGTACCCGTCTGACATCAGATAAACAATATCTCCTTTTTCCATCTGTATAGAATGGCATGTAAAAGGATTATCTTTCTCGTACAAACCTACTGGCATTTTGTCTCCCTTCACCTCCACTAGCTTTACGGTTCCGGGAGATAAATCTCCCTTCACCTCCATTAATTGGCTATTAGCCATTGGCTCTTGGCTGGCGGCTGGTGTATTTAGGCTAACAGCTAACGGCCAAGAGCTAATAGCAGTATTCCTAATAATATACAGTGGGCTATTTGCTCCGGCAAAACGTAATTCATTTGTCGTTATATCAAACACACACAACGCAATGTCCATGCCATCCCTAACGTGTAATCCCCCCGAATGATGAAGATCTTTCTGACCTAAAGACCTAACTATATTTTCGCGCAAATGATTCAATATTAAATCTGGTTCAATTATTTTTTCTTTTTCTACAATTTCATTGAGTAAAGAAATTCCCAACATGGACATAAATCCACCCGGTACGCCATGTCCCGTGCAATCGGCAACACAAAAAACGACCTTGCTTCCTTGTTTGGTCGACCAGAAAAAATCGCCTGAGACTAATTCCAGCGGCTTAAAAATAATAAAGTACTGTTGCAGTTGCAACAAAAGTTCCTCTGTGGAAGGTAATACGGCATTCTGAATTCTCTGCGCATAACGTATGCTATCGGTTAATTCATGATGAATATATTCGATTTTCTCCTTCTGATCGTACAATAAATCCCGCTGACTTTCAATTTCCTGTTTTTGTGCATTGATTTCTTCATTTTGTTCTGCCAATAAAAAGTTGGCCCTTTTCTTGGAACGGTACTCCCGTAAAAGTAACAACGAAAACAAAATCAATAGAAAAAATCCCGAGACTGCAATTATTAGCATCATCCTCTGTGCTTTTACTTTATAGTCTCTACTAGAGAGTTGCTGCTTATTTAATTCGTTCTGGATACTTAAGTATTCTATTTCTTTCTCCTTTCGTGCAGCTTCATAATACGACAGCATTTTCTGCTTTCTTATTTCATCTTTAAGCAAGGCAAGTTCATCTTCTCCCTCAAGTATCTGGTTGTAGTAAAGCGACGTTTCGTTTATCTGGTCATGGCCCTGTTTACGAGTTATTAAATGCCTATTATCAGCATACAGCTTATAATAATGAATCGCATTAGGGCAATCCTTCATAGCAGAATAAATTTCTGCCATCGCACCATAATTCTCGTAAATTACATCAGTATTTCCGGATGAAACGGCATACTGGTCGCTCTTTTTATAGTATTCTAATGCTTTTAAATTATCTCCCTTTTTACGAAATACATTGGCAATATTATGAAGCGAAACAGCTATCCCTGCTTTGTACTGAATCTTATTTTTTATTATTATTGACCGGTTATAATACTGTAATGCCCCTGGATAATCTTTCCATTCGTACCGGACATTACCAATATTATTGAGAGACATAGAAAACTCCTTATTGTTACGTTTGTCTCCGGAGATATCAATGGCTAAATCAAAATACCTGAGCGCTTCGTCAAAATTATTCATTTCGAAATGAATCACACCAATAGAATTGTATAAAAAGGAAACGTCGGCAGTACTATCCTGCTTGAGAATTTCTAACGCCTGCATATATCTTGTTACCGCCTGCTCCAAATCTCCTGACGAATAACTGGCATCAGCCGATTTAATCATTGTTTCACGGGATAATTGTTTGTCCTCCACTTCTGAATACAAATTATTTGCCCTCGAATACCAATCAGAAGAAGCGGTATATCTGTACATCGAAAAATAAATATCGGCCATCGTTTCGGCCACCATAGCCTGTTCACGAACATTTCCCATTTTCTCAAAAACATCATAGGCCATTTTAAAATTTTCAATAGCCTTATCATTCTCATTTTTATCATGATACTCTACCCCCAAGGTTAGATAAGCCTTGGCAAGATTGCCAAGATCTCCGGATTCGGCATAGTTCTCTACAAGCTGGTTCAGATATTCTTCTTTCTTCGAATCGTTTAAGTTCGTATCAACTTGAATCATTTTCTCGGACGTTTGCTGAATTCCTGCCGTTTTACTACTGTTTTCAACACCAACGACCTGATTCTGTCCCTTGTTTTCTACAGTACTTACTACCGTAGTCGTATTTCCCAGATTCGTATTGTCTGCTAATTCAGAAGCAGGAAGATCCTGTTCTATCTTTTGTGCAAAGATTGTATTATCCTTTAGTAGCTTTTCTATCTGACTTATTCTGTCTCGGGGATATTCTTCCCCTGGCTTATACAGTAAAGATTTTTTATAATAACTCTTCGAAATTTTATAGTTCTCTTTATCAAAGTTTTTATCCGCTTTAACAATATTGCCATTATATGCTTTTTCAAAATCTGCCTGCTTTTTAAGCAATTCTTTTATGTGCTCAATTTGCTGAAAAGGATACTCTGCTTCTGGTAAAAGCGACAATGCATCAAGATAATCAAGCCAGGCTTCTTCTAAAAGTAAACTACCATAATTCTTGTCGGCCGATAAGATGAATTTATCATAGGCTTGTTTCTTAAGTTTTTTGAGGCTAGACAGGGTCTTTTCCTGTATTTTATTCATTTCTTTCGCATAGTCTTCATCATACACAAAATCACCCTCATAATCACTAAAACTGAATTTTGATACAGGCTTATCGTAAGGTGTTACATCCAATCCGGGAAAGTCGTCAAATAACATAATATCTATCACCAAAGGAAAGACACCGTATTTTAACTCATCCTTTGTTATTTCTGTTGTAGCAATAGAAACTTTCTTTGTTACAGACCCTGATTTTCTAAATTTTACAATAAATACTTTTCCCTCTTCCAGACTAAGTTCATAATTACCTGAAGAATTTGTTTCTGTTTTTCTTACCGAAACATTATTCTGGTCAAGAACATCAACTATAACACCTGAAAAAGACTTATTATCTGTGGTAGTGACTTTACCCTTGATAACAATAGTATGTAAGCGGGTCTGACTAAACAATATCAAAGACAAGCATATAAAAAAACTAAGTAAGATTACCTTTCTCATCTTAAATCAACATTAATAAATGCAATATACAATATTTTAGCAAATTATGAATCTCCAATGAAATGGAAAATCTGACATCTATCGGCTTAAATAAGAAACCAATCTTTTATAACAGATATAAAGTCTCAACAAATATATACTATCACTTTTTCAGAAAAATTCTGATCTTATCAGCTTTATCTTTTCCTATCAGTTCTTCTAATGCTTCAAATTGTTCGGACTGAATATTCTTTAACGAACCAAAACGAGCATAAACTTTTTGTATGGTTTTATTCCCTATACCCTTGATGTTTTCAATTTCCATTTTAAGCGATTTCTTATCCCGTACTTTTCTATGGAAAGTGATTCCAAATCGATGGGCTTCGTCGCGCAACTGCTGTATAAGTTTTAGGCTGGGAGATTTCTTATCGAGCATTAAGGGAATATCATCCCCGGGTCGATAAATTTCCTCCAATCTTTTAGCAATAGATATAATAGGCACTTTATCAATAAG
>PHDH01000045.1 GCA_002840935.1 Bacteroidetes bacterium HGW-Bacteroidetes-21
GTAGCAGCAAGAATAATAACCCCACTGTTACTATCGAAACCGTCCATTTCTGTCAACAACTGGTTTAGTGTATTCTCTCTTTCGTCGTTTCCACCAAAATTGGAGCCTTTACCACGGGAACGACCAATGGCATCAATTTCGTCAATAAAGACAATACAAGGTGCTTTTTCTTTGGCTTGTTTAAACAAATCACGTACTCTGGATGCACCAACACCCACAAACATTTCGACAAAATCGCTTCCTGACAATGAAAAGAATGGAACATTCGCTTCACCTGCCACAGCACGTGCCAGTAAAGTTTTTCCTGTTCCCGGAGGTCCTACTAATAAAGCTCCTTTGGGAATCTTTCCTCCCAGTTCAGTATACTTTTTTGGATTTCTTAGAAACTCAACGATTTCGACAACTTCCTGCTTGGCGCCTTCTAAACCGGCGACATCTTTAAAGTCGACTTTAACACCCGTTTCTTTATCAAAAAGCTTGGCTTTGGATTTCCCGATATTAAAAACTTGATTTCCTCCACTTCCTCCGCCAGACATTCTGCGGAAAAAATAAATCCATAAACCAACAATAATAACCAAAGGTAATAACCAAGAAAGAATATCTACAAAATAATCTTTTCTGGTTTCATTCTTGGTCTTAATTCTTTGTTCTGGAGAAAAATCTTTTTGAATAGCGGCAATTGAACCTTCAAAAGTATCAAGAGAGAGAATTGTATAAAAGAATTGCGGCTTATTGGCAGCAAACATACTGCCATTCTCTGCAAAATCCTTGTATTCAGGCTTCTTTAAAGCCTCTGCTTTCAGAAATACTTCTGCTACTTCACGATTAACAATAATAATATTGTCTACATCTCCTGCAGAAATCATTGCCTGAAGCTTATATAAATCTATCTCTTTTGACTTGGGTCCAAAGTCAATAAATTGCATCCCGATAAACAACAGAAATATAGCCCCGTAAACCCAATAAATATTAAATGCTTTGGGTTTACCGGGTTTTATTTTTTTTGATTTTTCTTCCATATATTACTTGGCAGATTATTTGCCTTTTTTAGTCTTTTTTGCTACAGGTTTTGCAACCACAGCTTTCTTTACAGGAGCTGCTTTTTTAACTGCAGGTTTGGTAACTTTTTTAGCAGGAGCTGCCTTTTTTACTACTACAGCTTTCTTAGCAGGAGCTGCTTTTTTTGCTACAACGGCTTTCTTAGCAGGAGCTGCTTTTTTTGCCACAACAGTTTTTTTAGCAGGAACTGCCTTTTTTACTACTACAGCTTTCTTAGCAGGAGCAGTTTTTTTTGCTACTGGTTTAGTTACTTTCTTTGCAGGAGCAGCTTTTTTTGCCACAACAGTTTTCTTAGCAGGAGCTGCTTTTTTAACTTCCACTTTTTTAGCAGCTGGTTTAGTTGCTTTCTTAGCAGGAGCTGCTTTTTTAGAAGTTGTTACTTTTTTAACATCTGCTTTTTTAGCAGCAACAGTTTTTGATTCTTTCTTTTTTTCCATAGTTGTATCTGTTTTATGATTTAAAAGTTTACCATCAGCCCATAATTGTTCTAACTGGTAATGATACCGATAGGGCTGTTGAAAAATATGAACTACAATATCAGAATAATCAAGCAAAATCCAGTTAGCATTTTCGAAACCTTCATAGGATGAAGGAGCCAAAGAAAACTCTTTTTTTACCTTACGGTAAATACCATCTGCAATTGACTGAACCTGGACAGTTGATTGAGCATGACAAATGATGAACTTGTCACAAAAACGTGTAACTACTTTTGTCAGATCAAGACTGACAATATCCTCTGCTTTCTTATCAAAAGCTGCATCAAGTATGATTTTAAAAAGATCTTTCTTCTCGGTTTTAGGCATAAATTTCTAAATAAGATTACAAATCTACATTTTTTTTTTAATATTTCTTCTTTCAACGATTTACATTGATACTACTCGGGAGAAAAATGTATTTCAACATCACCTTCTTTAAGCCAGAAGTCCTTGGTTGCTAACCGCAATATCTCGTACTGTTTAACAGAATCTAACCCATTCTTTTTTATGGTAATTTTTAAATCAATATCACCCGAGAATTCCCATGTACCTGTATCACCCTCAGAGGTATAATAATTTCCGTCCTCTGTATATGTATATTTTGTTGATGGCAGATTATCAAGCACAGTTTGATTGATATCGATATACACATATGCACTATGTTTCCATGTATTAGCAATTCGTTTACTTTTCTTTTTAAAACTAATTACTGGGCCATCCTGATACTTTGAACATGAGGGTGCAGTAAGAACAACAACAACCAAAATCAAACTAAGCGTTAAAAAACTGAAAAAATGTTTCATAAATTACTTTTTAATCATATTTCCATCAAGTAAAGTTTCTGTAATACCCTTATGTATCTCATACCAGAACTCAAAAGCTGCTTCGTGTTTATTAATTCTAAATCGTTCGTACCAATAATTCAATTCAAGGACATCTGATTTTTCTTCAAACTTTTTATTTATAAAAGTGTGTATCATGTCCTTGTTACGCTCACTTTCCCAGAAAGTCGAGGAATTACGTGAATTTATCCAACCAGAAATAAACTTAGCATTTTCAATATACTCATACTTCTTACCATAGAGTTTTCCCATAATATCTGGCATCATGTCTTCTGCCCAGGCTCTGTGGAAACGACAAACACCCATATTGTCTAACATGATCTCCTTGAACATACGTTTTCCGTTTTCACGTCCCAATGCACGGGGTTCCATAAAGTCCTTGCCATAATACATATAATATTTTCCCATAATTGGCATAGGAGAGAATGCACCAGGGACCCAATACTGATTAGGAACCATCCAGCCCTTTTTGCGGAAAGCTACATAAACAAATTTATCCAAAAGTTTCTTCCCTCTATCGTAAGCCAATTTATGAGCTAGAATTCGGGCACCATTGGATAAATCAAGCATACTATACTGCTTATTGATAATATTGTCTAGCAATGTGATAGCAATATCAGCATTCTTCATTGAATCATTAACAATATCAAAATTGTCGGGTTTAAAGACGGGTTTTTCTTTTAGACCTACTTCAGAAGGCTTAATAAGACCATCTGCAATACATTCCATGAGCCAAGATAAAACACCTCCAATTGAGATTGCATCAAAGCCATAACTATCTGCGGCATGATTCAGTTTTTCGGCTGCTCGTTGATCGAAAATACCTGCCAGTGGACCCATGGTCTGATAGGGTTCATAATCCTTTTTGAATTCGCCATTTAATTTTTTACAGACAGCAGAACAAGGTTCTCCACAGTTTTTCTGCTGTTTGGTTTGTATTGTTTCTTCATTAAACTGTTTCAGATAATGATCAACTACAAAATTTTTATGCAGATCAAGTCTTTCCTGTTCGCTCCAGTATATGGAAGAATAGTTGAAAGCAATAATATTTCCTTTCATGGTGGCATAATTCACACCTAAAGTTCCTCCGGTAAGGAAATTTTCATCGTAACGATACTTTGTAGTAACCTCAATATCAATGGCTGCCATTTTCTTATTATACTTATCTTCAAACCACGAGTCGGCTACCTTGCGATCACGAAAATCTTCGTCAAGATATGTACCACCATAAATGACACTAGCCAGACCATGTTTTTGATACATTTTACTTCCAAAACCACCTCGCCCTGCCCAAGTATCAACATAAGTAATTTGTCCCTGTTTGATTGGAGCAGAGCAAATACCACCAAAATCGGTTACAGCAGCAGCCTGCCCCACACTTAAAATTCGAGGATCATGTTCATAGCGCGACCTGTATTTGTCAAGCGCATATTCCATTACACCATAAACACCTTGTCTACCACTTTTCCAGATATCATGGATATCCATCGGTTTTATCTCGACTTCAATTTCTTCTCCGTGAGTACGATTTAGATACAGAATCGAAGGTGTTGAAGCGCGACCGACAATTGAAACTGCATTTATCCCAAGGTTATCAAAAACGAGCCCAGCTCCTCCCATTGAGGAAATATAAAAACCACCCCAACATGGTGAGAACCCAGTAAAAATTAAGCGATTCGAACCAGGAAAAATACTTCCAGCCAATAAACCTGTACCAAATGTCAGGCTGTCAAAATTGCTACTATGATGAAATCCAATATCAACAGGTCCAAAATATTGGCCAATCGGATATCTTACAATTTTGTAGAAACCTGTACTGGCGTCTACCATTAATACTTTTAAGGATGCTTCCATATCGTTTTTTATGTTCTGAATCTTTATTAATAAAAGAACCTCGAAATTACTTCATTTTTCGCAAATACAGTAATTTATTTTTCATGTTTTTCAATGACAGGAAATAATTTTCAGTCATATTTTAAAAACAGGTTTCATGTATTAATTCTTTATTTCGGCTATAATTTCTACTTTTGCAAGCAAATAGAACACATGGATTTATTATCACAAGGGCTGTTACTGCCCGTTGTAGAGCATTTTTACACCTTACAAGGCGAAGGAATTCAAACCGGACGTGCCGCCTGGTTTATAAGGCTTGGTGGATGCGATATCGGTTGCAACTGGTGCGATGCCCGTTACACATGGAATAATGATCCGTCCTGGTTAAAATCTACCGATGATCTCCTCGCCGATATTTCTGACAACCCCTCCAAATCTGTTGTTGTAACTGGTGGTGAACCATTACAATACAATCTTGATTATTTATGTGAAAAATTACATGGAAATGGCGTAAAAACGTTTATCGAAACCAGCGGCTCGCACAATCTTTCAGGAAACTGGGATTGGATATGCCTCTCTCCTAAAAAACAATCTCCTCCCCTGCCCGGCATTTTAAAACTAGCACACGAGTTAAAAGTTATCATAGAAAAAAAGGACGATTTTCATTGGGCAGAAGAAATGGCTTCGAAAGTTCATGCTGATTGTCATTTAATGCTTCAACCCGAATGGAGTTCATACGAAACCATGATACACGAAATAACTGATTATATCAAACGTTATCCTAAATGGAGGATATCGTTACAGTCCCATAAATTTATGAATATACCCTAGTTACCATGGTAAAACAACTGCTCATTATATTACTCTTTCTGCCATTGATTTCCAGTGCACAGAACGAATATACATCCAAAAACAAAAAAGCAATAAAATACTTCGAAACAGCCTATGCTTACTTCGATCGCCGTGCGGATAAAGAAGCCATTGAATATGCGAATCAAGCAATAAAAGTTGATAAAAACTTTATAGAACCTTATATATTATTGGCTGAAATTTTCAATTCTCAACAATTATTCGAAAAAGAGATTGACAATTATAAGAAAGTCATGGAGATAGATCCAAAATATTCCTATCGCATTTATTACTTGGCAGCAAAGTCCGAATTTAAACTTGGAATGTACGAAGATGCACAAACTCATTTAGAAGAATTTAATAGTTTTGAAAAAAAAGATAATAAAACAGCTTATTATGCCAAATACCTGAGTGAACGTGTCGATTTTGCAGTAAAAGCAGTCAACCATCCCGTTCCTTTCGATCCAGAAATAACCCCCAATGTGAGTACAGAATTCGATGATTACTGGCCTTCCCTAACTGCTGATGAACAAAAACTTATTACTACTGTTCAGGTTCCTGTCGACAACCGTTTTCCTGTCTCAGACCGAAACAAACAAGAAGATTTGTATATAAGTGTCAAACAAGAAGATGGTACATGGTCTCCTGTTGTCAGTATGGGACCTCCAATAAACACTCTCGATAATGAAGGTGCTCAATCTTTCAGAGCCGATGGGTTACAACTTTTTCTCACTGTGTGTAACCGTTCAGAGGATTATGGCAGTTGCGATCTTTATGTTTCAAATAAAGTAAACGGGCGCTGGACACGTCCTGTAAATGTAGGAATACCCATAAATTCGTCGGCATGGGAAGCTCATCCCTCTGTATCGGCAGATGGCAGAAAATTATTTTTTTCTTGTGGAAATTGTAAAGGTGCTATAGGCGCTGCAGATATTTATATGTCCGAATTAGGTGCCGATGGTAAATGGCAAACTCCGGTCAATTTGGGAGATAGTATTAATGGTACAGGAAACGAAATGAGTCCCTTTATTCACCCAGACGGAAAGACTCTTTACTTCTCCAGCGAAAGCCATGTTGGTATGGGAGGTATGGATTTGTTCATGTCCCGCCTGAAAGATGACAGCACCTGGTCAAGTCCTGTTAATCTGGGCTATCCAATCAATACCAATGGCGACGAAGTAGGCTTAATTGTCAATGCAAAAGGCGACTTCGCATATTTTTCATCCAATCGTCCTGGCTCTCAAAAGCTGGATATTTATGGTTTTCAAATGCCCCAGAATCTCAGACCCCATGTTGTCACTTATGCAAAAGGTGTAGTTTACGACGCACTAACAAAAGAACGTCTTCAAGCCGATTATGAACTCATTGACCTTGAAAGTCAGTCTCTCGTCGTTAAATCTCAGTCTGCTTCGGGCACAGGAGAGTTTCTGGTAACACTACCCATGGGAAAAATGTATGGTCTCAATGTATCAAAACAAGGCTATTTGTTTTATTCCGAGAATTACAGTCTGAACAATGAGGCTCTCGATAAGCCATATATTATGGACGTCCCTCTTCAAAAGCTGGCGAAAGATGCCACCATAGTTCTTAAAAACGTATTCTTTAAAACAGATTCTTATGAACTGGATGACAAGTCAATCAACGAATTAAATAAATTAGTGGCTTTACTAAAAAACAATCCGGGAGTTAAAGTTGAAATTGGTGGTCATACAGATAATCAAGGTAGTTTTGAACACAATAAAACCCTTTCACAAAACAGGGCGAAATCGGTGTACGATTACATTGTTAAGAATGGCATTAATGCCAAACGTATGACTTATGCCGGATATAGTTTCTCTAAACCCATTGCCACAAATGATACAGAAGAAGGTCGTGCATTAAACAGAAGAACAGAGTTTAAAATTACAGATGTAGTGGAATAATTCCCAATTGTCGATATGATCTAAAGAAAGGAATGTTTCAAACATTAAGAAGCAAAAACTATTTTTTAATGGTTTCTGAATAAAAAGATATAACCGGGCGGAATCCAGTATAAACATTAGCATGTTCATAGTTCATGACACTTTCAATTCGCACATCATAGCCTGTTGAATTCCATCCCCCACCTAAAGCTTTTCCTTTTTCGTTGCACATTTCTGCAACATTTCCACTCATATTAAAAACGCCATAATTATTGGATTTATAAGATTCTACTGGAACTGTAATTTGTCCGTTATCATACATTAAAAAAGACAAAGCATCAGCCTTAATATCATAGTTTTGAGTAGAAGCATTGAACGAAATATTTTCTGAGCCAATGGCTTTAAAATTGCAACTAAAAGTTCCTTTGGCATCACGTAAATAAAGACTATTCCATGGATAAATTGCATTCTCATTCCCTCCTTTGGCGGCAAGCACCCACTCTTCACGAGCTGGAAGTCGAAAATCTGCCTTAATATTTGGGTTCTTCTTATGATATTCTTTTGTCAACCATTGGCAATATAGCAAAGCCCCTTCGTATGAAACATTTACTACCGGATAATTGGCATAGGCCGGATGCCTGAAATACAACTCTACATAGGGTTCGTTATAGGCTTTTTTATCACGCCATTGCAAAGTATCAGGCAATGCAATACGATACGATTGACTATCTCCGCTTTGAAGTAATGCACACAGGAATGTTCTGTATTGCTGATTTGTTACTTCTGTTTTTGAAATAAAAAAAGGGGCAACCGATACTGTCTTTTCATCAATTTTTAAACTTGACTGAGGCACAAAAACAAATCCCTCTGGAGATTTCATATACTTAGCTTTTCCGAAATCGTTAGAAAAGCCATACAAGCAAATAATCGTAAGAGTAATAAGGCTAAAAACTACAAATTTTAAATTTTTCATGACATATGAATTTCAGAAATAACGTTAAAAATGAAGGTCCTATTATAAATTAATGAGAAAAAATCAAAATCTACTTGCCTAAAATTCGTTTGATATCCTTTTTTCCTTTGAGTATTATTAGTTTCATAACATGTCCATTATCAAGTATCATTTTTGCATTGGCAAATAATCCGGGTTTAAACTCTGTAATGTGACGCACTGGAATGTTGAGACTCTTAGGATGATCCTCAGCCAATCCCACAACTCTTTCTTCAAACTCTACAAGACTATCACATTCAGCAGCAATATCCAGTATCAGTTTATGATATCTACCCTGATCTTTCATTTTTCGAAAATCATTTCCAGCTTCTTTCCAACTGCTTTTCAAATCCTTAAAAGCCACCCCAATATTTGAACCAGCATCTTTAATGGCTGTATATTGCTTTTTGACGTTAAAAGGATTCAATGGTTCCTCTACATTTTTATATTCCTGCTCATGTGAACTTTCTCCCATGGCTTTTTCAATTACATCCATAGTAAAAATGATATTCAATATCATTCGATTTGGCGTTACGATAATATTGCCATGCTGCTGTAATGTACGCCGGCCATCGTAATAACCGCCCTTTTTAACAACAACAAAATCAATGTTTTCTTTTAATGCCATGACCTAAAGTTTTTATTTTAAAGTAAAAATATAAAAAATGAAATAAAAAACATACTTAATCTAACGACTTAAAACCTGTTTAATTTCTCCGATATACATCCGATGATAATCATTGCCATTGTATAGTTTGTGTATCCAGGGAAAAAGGACTTTTTCTTTATCTATATCGCTGCTATAAAGTTTCTCACAAATCAATACCAGTCGGGCTTCTGCATTAAAAGGGACTTCGTTTTCATTAAAAAGAGTTGTCAGTCCTTCTACTTTCATTTTATTTATATCTCGTCCTGATTTTGTACCCATAAGTTTCAATATTTCACGGCAATTTTGACCGAAAAATGACAATGAATAATGTGAGCTGGTTTCCATAAATTCGTAAGTATGGCGTGTTGGTCTGACAAAAACAAAGGAAACTGGCTTATTCCAAAGCACACCCAGTCCGCCCCAGGAAGCTGTCATACCATTAAATTTTTCTTTGTTGCCAGATGTAACTAACATCCATTCCTTATCAATTAGCTGAAATACATTATCTTGAATGCTTTTAGCATCAATCTCAGTGAATAAATTGTGTTTCATTATATAAATTTTTTAAACTATCTGATTCTGTAAGTGTTCTTATTTCAACACCAGTAAAGTACTTAGCAATAATCTGGCGGTAAGTATAACCTTGCTTCGCCATATTCATGGCACCTTCCTGACACATTCCAACACCATGTCCATAGCCTCTTCCTGAAAGTGTAATTTGATTGTTCTCGTAGCGAACTAAAAAAAAGGCTGAACGTAGTTTGAGTTCATTTCTCATTTTCACAAAAGTAAGGGAATCTCCTCCTACTTTATAATAGGTTTTTCTATCGTTATTTAAAAAATTAAATACAATAGGATCACAGTCAATGGCATTATTGATTCCTGCATTTTTAAGGTATTCCCTCCATTCTTTCAATGACAAGCTTTTTGTCCATTCAGCCCCTGGCATAGACAAACAAAATTCATCATGAACAGGTTTGAGATATGGCCTTGATTTAACCCATACATTTTCAGCCCCTTCGGTAATCCCCCCACAATTACCATGAAATACAGCTGTGACCGGAGCACCCGTTGTATCAGTTATAATCAAATCATATGTTTCTTCAACTGCTTTTCGTATGTTTGGAATGTCAGAAGGTTTGCCCATAAAGGCCTGACAATGCACTCCGTCACATAGCTGATACCCCTCAACCAGATGGTTTTCTCGTGCTTTAGCCCAATACGTTCGGCACAAAATAGCCTGTGTCTTATAAAACTCTTTATTCTTCTTTTTACCTGTTTCTTTTTCAATCACACCACACAAATAATCATCCATTTCTACTTCGTTAATAAGTAAAAGGCTTCCAAAACGATTCCTAACAATTAAATTATCATCGTATGTTTTAATATTCAGACCATCAATACATATCCTAAAATAAGACGATTTTCCAGACATAAATGTTATCTCTGAAAAAGTAAAAGCTCTCCCATCACTCATTTTCAGCATAAGGCTATCATTACTGACCTGTATACATACAGCTAAAGTTTTATCAAAAGCCTCCATTTGAATAGAATCGGCTACTATCTGATAAATACCTTCGGACGGAGCAAAAACCAAAGTTTTAATAATTTTCTCTGACAATATACCAATCCGGACATTCTGCCCATCAGACATAAAGAACTGAAAGAAAAGCAAAAACAGAATTACACTTTTTCGCATAATTCTGTATATATTTTTTGAGCCACTCGTTGCGACGTCCCAGGGCCTCCCAATAGTGCATCAAGTTCCTGATATCCTTCTTTTAACGTATTCACATTTTCCCCACCGGGTAGTACTTTTTTCATTTCTTGAACCAATACTTCTGTTTTGAGGTCATTTTGTATCAGTTCTTTCAGCAATGGCCTATCCAGAATAAGGTTGGCCAGTGAAATATATTTAACACTCACCAGCATTCGAGCGATATAAAAAGAAAAGGGCGAAGTTTTATAGCAAACCACTTGAGGTACCTTAAACAAAGCTGCTTCGAGGGTAGCTGTTCCTGAAGTCACCATACCTGCAATGGCACCGGACAATACTCCATATGTGTTGTTATACACGATTTTCACTTTCCCTTTAGGTATGAAACTTTCAAGATATTCTCTATCAATCGTTGGTGCTGCAGCTAATAAATAATCGTAATCGTTGCCCAGCTTATTGGCTGCCTCAATCATGATAGGCAACATGGCAGAAATTTCCTGCTTGCGACTACCTGGCATCAGTACGATGTAAGGTCTGGGATTTTCTAAATTGTTTTGAGTCGATTGGCGGAACGAATCTACAGCATCAAGCAAGGGATGTCCTTCGTATTCAACATCCACATTGTATTTTGCATAAAAGGCCTTTTCAAAAGGCAAAATAACAAACATTTTATGGATATAATCCCTGACAGTATACACCCGGGATCGATGCCAGGCCCAAACAGTAGGAGAAATATAGTAATGTACTTTAATGCCATGAGTAAAAGCAAATTTGGCGATACGTAGATTAAATCCCGGAAAATCAATTAAAATAAGTACGTCAGGCCTATATTCTAGTAATTGATTATGACAAGTTTTAAAATTTTTTTTGATGGTACGAATATTCAAAAGGACTTCGGTAAAACCCATGAAACTGAGTTCGGAAATATGCTTCAACAAAGTCATACCAGCCTTTTGCATAAGGTCGCCACCCCATCCAATAAATTCGCCGGTGGGATCAATGTTTTTTAATTCCTTCACCAGATTGGATCCGTGCAGATCGCCCGACGCTTCACCAGCCAGCAGAAAATATTTCACTATAAAACAAATTTAACCAAAAAGACCAAAACAGCCCATAACAAAGTAGCCAGAATAACTCCCCGTGCGGAATACCACCATTCTTTATTCAAAAAAAGGTAAAATATTCCAAGATTTGGTAGTGCACATAGACTAAGTATAGGCGACATCACATTCATCTGTGTTACTAATACAAGGAACTCATAAAAGGATTTGGCAGGATGTCTTACTAAATAAAATAGCATAACACAAATACTAGGAATGACAATTCCCAATACTAATCCTGTTATTAGTTTATTATAAATGGGTTTAGATGCCATATATCCAGTTGTTAAGAAATTTTATTCCTTCATAAGATGTAAAATCAACTTCAATCGGGACTATGGCTACATAATTGTTAGCCAGTGCCCATTCGTCGGTATCTTTTGCTCCGACTTCAAAATTATGAAAATCACCTGTCAGCCAATAATACTTACCTCCCCGTGGATCGGTTCTTTCATCATACTCTTCGCGCCATACACCGCGGGTCTGACGACAAGTTCGAATACCTTTTATCTGATTCAGGGGGATATCCGGAATATTCACATTTAAACAAGTTCCCTGAGGAAGTTTATATTCGATGAGGTTTTTCAATATTTCTCGAATAATATTTACTGCTACAGAAAAATCAGCTGCTGGCGATGGGTTGAGTAATGAAAATCCCACCGAGGGAATACCATTTAAACAGCCTTCAATGGCAGCACCCATGGTTCCGGAGTATATTACAGATATGGAAGCATTACTACCATGATTAATGCCCGACACCAGAAAATCAGGTTTGCGTGGTAATATTTTATTGATGGCCAGTTTGACAGAATCAACGGGGGTGCCTGTGCATGAATATATATGTAGATTTTTTTCTTCTTTCAGCAAATGGGCGTGAACAGGACGTGCTATCGAAATAGCATGTGACATGCCAGACTCACCTTTTTCAGGTGCTACCACCCAAATATCACCCATAGGGCGAAGAAGTTCTATTAATGCGTTTATCCCACCTGCTCTTACCCCATCATCGTTCGAAACCAGTATCAGGGGTTTATTGTTTGCTTCTTTTGGCATTTTTCTTTTTTTAGAATAGTAAAGATAGATAAAGAACGTTTATTTAAATTATTTATTTTTTAACAAGAATACTACAGCTGTATTCAAAATTGAATACAGATGACAGATTCAGACGTTTGATAAATCAGAAGAAGTAAGATTAACTAATCTGCGTTTTCAAAAAGTCGACTACGGAAATCAGGTCAGGAGTAGAATTAAATTTTGGATGAATAAGACGATCCTCACAATTCTTTTGTTCTAGTGCAAGTTTTTCTGAATTAAAAGGTTCATCGACGATCCAGAAAAAATCGGAAGTATAATCTATAGCTTCAGTTTTATGATTATTCCAGTTGGTCGGTTTAATTTTCGATGCTAAAGAAATAAAGGTCTGGTCATAAAAATTAGCTAAATAGTAAAGTGTCTGCAAATTATCACCTTTGCAATGTCTGGTCAACCAAAATGGATCAAAATGTGTTGTAAGAATATCGATAAGAGCCAAAGCGTTAGAAACAGGTTGGTGATTACGTTTAGAAATAAGAACGCCATCAATGTCGAGATATATTTTCAAATGATTCAAAATTAAATATTTTTGTAAAAGTAGCTAAAACATTTGTAAAGGCAGAGTTTTCGTATGATATGAAAAAAGGCTTATATACAATTTAGTTCAAAAAATATTAAAAACCCACTTTCGCAACAAATAAGAATAAATAAAATAAACAAGCCTTTCAGAAAAACTGAAAGGCTTTTGAATATTGTGAGCTGTACTGGATTCGAACCAGTGGCCCCTACCCTGTCAAGGTAATGCTCTAAACCAACTGAGCTAACAGCTCTGAACAAATATTTCAGAAAGAACGTTAATTATCTAATAGTAATAGTTTCCTGATACGTTTCATTCATTTTCAGAATTAACGCTCCTTCACCATACAAAGTATCATATACATTATGTGAAATTCTGACAGGTAATTTAACAATTACATTGTAAATACTTTCGTATTTAAACTCATGTTCAGTCTGTCCAGCACTATTTGTTGATTTTTCATCATATAAAACCCTGTTGTCGGGATCATAATACCCTACAGGATCATACATATGCACGGTATCAGTACCACTAACAACCACATCATTATAATATCTGGGATCTGAATATATTTTTACAATGGCACCAGCAACAGGTTGTCCTGCCAAATTCTTAACAGTTACAACCGCTTTAGGTGCTTTATCTTTTTTACACGAAGTAACTATTCCTACGGCAAAAAATGATAGTGTTAAAATGACCAGTAAATTTTTCATAATATGTTAATTTACAGTTATTGTTTCGTAATAAGTTTCGCCTTCCTTAAGAATAATCAGGCCATATCCAGTAAGGTTTTGGCTATTCTGCGTATAGATTGCCTTTACATTCAAAATGCAATTGTCTTCGGTTTCATATATTATCTGACCAGATTCATTTGTAGAACCCTCAAAATTTATAATTGATCCGTTGGGGTTGGAATAAACCTGAACATAACAATTTACTAGTTTATTTTGAAAAGGATCTTCTACAGTAATAATTGCTTTGGGTGATGATGGTTTTTTACAGGAAACTCCTATAGAAAGGAACAGAGCCGTAAACAGTAAAAAGAATACAGTAACTGATATTTTGCCTTTCATATTCATATGTTTGTACAAAAGTAATAAATATTTGACATTAACAAGACGTCAGGATTAAAAAAAAGTTGTCTGCTACAAATCAATTTCATTAATAATAATCCCATTTTTATAATAAACCTCTTTAATTCTTTTTTCGTCCTTATAGTAACACCATTTTCCATCAGGCTTTCCCTCTTTGTACATTGACTCCTGAAATAATGAGCCATCTTCATTATACGAAAGAAAACGCCCCTCACTTTTCCCTTTAATAAAAGTGCCCCTGCTCCATAATTTACCATTTTCGTACCAGCATAACCACTCACCTGTTCTCAGGCTATCTTTATAACTGCCCTCCATTTTTTTCTGACCATTTTTATAATACTCAATGGATTTAACTACGTTACTGTCTTGGTCCTTGTATTCAACCATTTCTGGCGAGCCATTCTGATGTTTTGTCTTTACAACCTCAACAGGTTCATTGCTGCATGAAAAAAATACAATTGCAAATGCAAAAAGTGACAACTAGTAAAAGAATATTCGTTTCATATATTTTTTAAAAAAGTAAAAGTAGAAAGTTTTGAAAAAATAAAATAAACATTCCTGTAGAAAGAATCAGATCCCAAATCATTATTTTAGTAGGAATAACTCTTTTGCGGTATATAACTACAGTCAATACTCTTCCTATCATCTGAATATAAAAGAATGCAAAAAGACCGGGACCATTTTTATTATATTGCATCGCCTTATGAAAATTAAAAACCGACATTTCGCTTAAACTTCTTTGCAAACCAGTACTTTCCACTGTCACATTTTGATATGATGAGTGAATTAAAAAATCTATCCCCCAAATATATGTAACATAAACATATACCAATATTAAACCAAAAGCAGTAGCAAGTATAATGTTAATAAATCTATACTGAGAATTCAAATTAATTCCCGTTATTTTTCATACTATCGAGAGCATTTCTAATTTCATCAGAATTATTATCAAAACTATCCAACGCCATATCTATTGCTTCATCCAAAAAGTCGTCGGAGTTAACCTGATAATTATTTTTAGTAATGGAATCAGATAAATTCTTCATTGTATTCGTAAAATCATCAATCTTTTCGGATGCTTTTTGCCAAACGGTATATTGCCATCCGGCAATAATTACTGCAAATATGCAAATCACAATAGCAGCAATGACTAGTCCTTTGGGACTATTCCCCTGTTTCGCTTTAACAAAAGCAATTACTGACAAAACCAGACCAATAAATCCGGGAATGGCAGAATACATTCCAATACAAGGAATAAATGAAAAAACCAAAGACAGAACTCCAATAACAAAGCCAGCAATAGAAAAAGCTGTAATCAATGATGTGTTTTCTTTCATAAACTATTTATTCAAAATATTCAACAAATCCTTTTCAAGCGTGGTTTCGGGAGTTTCGATAATTCGTCCAATTTCATCTTCATCCCTAGAAATAATAAATGTAGGAACCTTTTCGATTTTTAAGGATTCAAGATTTATCCCCTCTGCTTTCTTTTGTCTATCAACACAAATAATATTCAGATTCTCAACATCCAGTCCCATAGCATGAATAATTTTTATAAAACGAGGAAACTGTTCCTGACTATCCGAGCACCATGTTCCCAATACTATCGTAATGGTCATATTTGACTCAGTAAATGGCTTAAGTTTCTCAACGACAGCATTGTCAGGTGTATATGAACTGTATCCGGGAATATACCAATCAGAAGTAATTTTCCCGTTTTTGATATCATTAATACCACAATACCCTGTCACAATGTAATCTTTGTTAATTTTAGCAGAATCCTGTTGACTAAATCCTGTTCGTAAAATTGAGAACAAAACGACGACTAAAATAAATGTTTTTCTCATAATATATCATGTGTAAAGGCATCCTCTATATGCCTGATTTTTTGAATTCGGTTTTGTAAAATTATAAAAATCAAATCAAATCTGATTTCGTTTTTGATGTTTTTTTCATCAATAAAAATTTCTGCTGCTTCAATCAACCTTTCCTTCTTTTGATCAGAAAGAACATCTTCTTCATATATTCCATCATCAGAGTGACGGGTTTTGACTTCAATAAAACATAAAATGCCATCCTTCTCGGCAATAATATCTACTTCAAGATGTCCGGTTCGCCAATTTGAAAATCGAATTTCATAACCCTTATTTTTGAGGTAATCTATAGCCATATTTTCACCATTATCACCAGTTATTTTGTTTCTATTCATAATTTACATTACTTTCGTCAAAAATAGTAACTTTTCAATGGTTGCTGCGTATACAAAGATTGTAAAACAGTCAATATTTAATTTTGGGGTCATAAAATATGAAGCAAATTTACTATTTTTCAACTATTTGTGTTTTTTTTATTTTACAGTTGAATGCAAACGCTCAGCTTAGTAATTTTAAACAAGGTCCCCAGCCCGATATATACAATACAAAATCAAAATCATTTGAAGGATTAATTAAATTCATTCAAATAACTCCAGAAGACACCTTATATTACACTTATTACATTAAAGACCGCATGGTAAGAATGGATGCATTCGAATCTAAAAACTTTAACGAACAGGCCGAAAGTTATATGCTGTTTTATTTGGATCAGAAAATGATTTATGCGTTTAAACCTAGTCGTAAAATGTTCGTTAATGTTCCGCCAAAATCGTTTATCCCAACAAATGACGATAATTTCCGTATTATTAAATCGAATAATAGCAAAAAAATAAATGGTTACAGGTGTTATCAATGGCGGGTTAGAAATAAGAATCAGAATACTGAAGTCTCCTACTGGGTAGCAAATGATAATTTTGATTTTTTTGATGATTTCCTGAAACTATGGAATCGCTCGGAAAAGCATGCAGCATATTTCCTTAAAGTGCCCGAAAACAAAGGATTTTTTCCTTTAGTATCTGAAGAAAGGACTACTTTAAGAGAGGAAAAAATGACGTTAAAAGTTGTTGAAATAAAAAAGCAGACACTCAATCGCACATTATTTGAGATTCCTGCTGATTTCAAAAACTACGAGCATTAAGCTTTGTTTTCTTTAAAAAGAATTTATTCAGTAGCTTATAGAATAAATAAGCATTTAAAATTCCTATAACCGCTCCTCCAATAATATCTGCCGGATAATGAACTCCCAGATATATCCTGCTATAACATACAATGAGAGCCCATAAAATAATGCTAAATGTGTACCACTTTCTTTTAATGATTAATAAAGTAAAAACTGCTATAGCAAATGAATTCGCTGCATGCGAAGATACAAATCCAAAAGTCCCCCCCTTGTAATCATTCACAATATGAATCTGCCCAAAAAATTCCGGGTTATGAGAAGGACGTAACCGGCAAAATACCTCTTTAAATAAATGTACAGATATCAAATCGCTGGCAGCCACAGATAGTATGGCAAATAAAATAATCCAGATTGCCTGTATTTTATATTTGCGAACAATAAAAAAAACAATTAGGGCATAAAGTGGTATCCAAGTGTAGGTTGATGTTATAATCCACATCAAAGTATCTCCATAAGAAGAATGAAGACTGTTGAGAAAAAGAAAGAGCGATTTATCTAACTGAATTAATGTCTCCATTACGGGTTCAGCTTAGTCCACAATGCTTTTTTAAGTGTTTCGACTCCGTCTCCGGTTATTGAACTGAAAAAGATCACATCACAATCCATTTTTAATTTGGTTTTCAATTTCTTTAATGAAACTTCGTCCATTAAATCGGTTTTAGAAATACCCAGAATTCTCTCTTTATTCAGTAATTCAGGATTATATTTTTTCAACTCGTTTAGTAGAATCTTATATTCCTTTTTGACGTTTTCAGAAGTACAAGGGATAAGAAATAAAAGTGTAGAATTGCGTTCAATGTGTCTGAGAAATCTGAGTCCCAGTCCTTTTCCTTCGCTAGCGCCTTCAATAATTCCAGGAATGTCGGCCATAACGAATGTGTTATAATCCATGTAATTCACGATGCCTACATTAGGGATTAGCGTAGTGAATGCGTAATCAGCTATTTTAGGTCTGGCAGCAGAGACAACAGATAATAATGTGGATTTTCCTGCATTAGGAAATCCTACTAATCCTACATCAGCCAGCATTTTTAGCTCAAGAACTACCCACCCTTCTTCTCCAGGTTCACCAGGTTGTGAAAACCGCGGTGTCTGATGTGTAGATTTTTTAAAGAAGGAATTTCCTTTACCTCCACGACCACCTTTACGAATAATACACTCTTCATCATGCGCCGTGACTTCGCACAAAAGCTTTCCTGTTTCTTCGTCTCGGGCTATTGTGCCAACGGGCACGTCAATAATCAGATCTACTCCTTCGCGACCTGTTTTGTTGTTTCCTTTACCATGTTCACCACGCTCAGCGATCAAATGCTTTTTATATCTTAAATGAAGCAAAGTCCATAAGTTCCGGTTACCTTTCAGAATCACATGCCCCCCACGACCTCCGTCTCCACCATCGGGGCCTCCTTTGTCGATAAACTTTTCGCGATGGTAATGAACTGATCCCGGGCCTCCGTGTCCGCTTTCGGTGTAGACTCTTATCAGATCAATAAATGAAGAACTAGACATGTATATCCTTTTTATTTAACATATTATCAATGGCTTCACGAATAGAAGAAAATACTTCTTCCTCTTTTCGCATACCAAAAATTGAAACATGTTTGTTCATGTTAATATAATAATCCCTAACGGGTTGAGTGGACTCTTTGTACACTTTTAATCTTCTCTCAATTATACTCACGTCCTGATCATCCGGACGATTTGATTTTTTACCACGATTTAATAATCGTGTGATTAATTCTTCTTCTTCGACTTCCAGTGAAAGCATCATAGTTATCGACATCTCTCTGCTGTGAAGTATTTCGTCAAGAACTGATGCCTGATGTACCGTTCTTGGAAAACCGTCGAAAATAAAACCTGGCACTTGCTTGTTCTTTTCAACAATTTTTGTAATCATTCCTATAACAATCTCATCAGGAACAAGTTCTCCTTTGTCGATACGTTTTTTTGCTTCCATCCCTAAAGCTGTTTCATCAGCAATTTCGTATCTCAAGATATCTCCGGTAGAAAGATGCATAAGGTCGTAAGTCTCTATCAATCTTTTTGACTGAGTGCCTTTTCCTGCGCCCGGTGGTCCAAATAATACTAAATTCAACATAATCAATAAGTTTTAAATATTAATTATGCGTTTCTGAAAGCACAAATATCTCTTTAAGGTTTCTGCCATAACCGTTATAATCTAAGCCATAGCCAACAATAAAACGGTTGGGAATTTCAATTCCGGTATAATCTACAATAACATCTTTCTGCATAGCTTCGGGTTTGACCAACAAGGAGGCTACTCTAACTTCAGAAGGATCGTAAGTTTTCAGTTGACGAATAATCAAGTCAATAGTGATTCCCGTATCTACAATATCTTCAATAATTACAACAACCTTATCCTTCAGTTCTTCATTTATACCCACCAGTTGCTTCACAGATCCAGATGTAGAAGTTCCAACGTAAGAGGCCATTTTAACAAAAGTGATACGGGCTGAAAAATCAATTTTCTTAAACAAATCCGATGCAAACATAAAGGCGCCATTCAGAATAGCTACAAATACAACATCTTTTCCAGCCAGATCCTGATTCATTTTTTGAGCTATTGCTTCCACTGCATTATCAATGGTTTCGTTGGTGATGAAAGGTTCAAAAACCTTATCCAGTATTTTTACAGTATTCATAGGTTTAATTAAAGCACGAAAGTATAAAAATAAGCTTAATTTTTCTCATGATGATCGTTTTTTTTGGAATAATCACTAAATAATAATCTTTTAAATCAAGCAAATAGGCAGCATAACAGACTCAAAAACAATTCTTAAAAAACCACAA
>PHDH01000046.1 GCA_002840935.1 Bacteroidetes bacterium HGW-Bacteroidetes-21
AGTCTTGAAAAATATGATGATTGTCTAAAAAGCCTCGATAATGCAGCAAAATTCAATTTTAGAAACAAGCAACTGATAGAAAAAATGCGGGCAGAGGCTATTAGTAAAAAAACTAGTACTTCCGGGTCATAATTTCGGAATATATAACGGCTTTTACCGGGTCAAAATCCTTCATCACATCCATCGTCTTTTCCCCTACGCTTTTCTCTGAATGCTTATTATTCAAGAAGCTATGACTTGCCGTTACTTCGTCTTCTTCTGGGATTACCTCTAATTTAGTTAAGGTAGATCTTGACTTCAGCGAGGCATATGAAGTAACGGGAGTAAAAATCTCTTCCTTTTTTTTAGGAAAGAACTCTTCGGGAGCCGGATTTTCATCAATCTTAGGAAAAAAATCGGGGGGAGGCGTCGTCTTTTGAGGAGCGACTATTTCTTGCTTCTTTTTTCTGAACACGAAACTGATCAGAACAAATACAACTGAAATGACGATGTAAATAATATTACTTATTCCTTTTTCTTCCATAATCTGAAGGTTTTTTTTCGTTTATCTCTTTTTTCACGGACTCTCTTGGTCTCTCTTTTAGGACGTAATGCTCTTTTTAACCAGGAATCGGGATGCTTGCCCTTATTTATTCTGTCGGATTTATTGAGGTTTTTTTTCATCCTCTTAAAAACCCTTTTGTTGGTGCTTACTTCATCCGGATGATCCCTCGTTTTCCAATATTTTTTTATGGCCTTTTTCTCGTATTTGGCAGCCTTGTCGATTTTCCGACTCTCCTTCCTGTTTTTTTTCCTTTCCTTACGGGCTGTCTTTCTGCCCGGATCTTTTTTAAAGACTTTGGTCAATGAGAATTTTTTCCGGATTTTCTGATCTGGCTTATAACGCTGGGAAAAACCCTCGTTTGTCGCAAAAAGCATGGCGATAAACAATAAAAAAACAAGAATCCGGTTAAAATTCATTATTTTTGGATTATGAAAACAAAGGTAGTCTTTTTTATTTTACTCGGTATATTATTCGTCCCCCAAGCCTGTAAAGACAAAGAGGATTTGGTTCCGGCCGCTTATGTTAACTTTACCATATCTGTTGCCGATCCGGAGTTTGCCGACTTACAAATTATTGGCAATTCGGTATTGCTAACGGGTGGAGTCTGCGGCATTGTAATATTCAGATTGTCTCAGGACGACTTTGTTGCCCTGGAGAGAAATTGTACTTTTCAGCCCAACGATAGATGTGCTGTTTTACCCGACTCTTCCGGACTCATGCTTAAATGTCCCTGTTGTTCGTCGGTTTTTTCCATGTCTAATGGCACCCACATGAGCGGAGAGGCAACCCGCCCATTGGTGATGTATAATACCTCGTTCGACGGACTTTATTTGCATGTATATAGCTAATTCCCATAAAAATGGGAAAAGGGATAAGGAATTAGTGACTTGTTGTTTTAATGTCTTGAAAACTTAATACATTAAGAACTCTTTTGGATTTTTATAAGGATTTTGTTAATACCCTACGGAAAATAATTTGATTTTTTATTTCCTCTGTTAGGGGATTAACCATTTGCATTCATTGTAAAGCAAGAATCTAAACATCTCTTCATATTTTACTATATTTGTAATCGAAAGTATAACAATATTACAATATGAAATATCTATGTCTATCTACTTTTATTCTAGTTATTTTACTGTCCGGTTGTAAAAAAGGAAAAGAAGATCCCTTTTTCTCCTTTAGGAGTCGTGAAAATCGTCTTTGTGGCAAATGGCGTGTGAAAGAATTTGAAAAAACCTATTATGATGGTAATGATCCATATCAATGGCAAGCTACAACCTATAAGCTCAAGGCCAATCAGGTAAGTGTTACTTCCAATGGGGTTGAAATTGAAAAATACGCACATATTGAGGACTGGATAATCAATGAAGATGGAACCTACGAGATAAACTACCTGATACAAAACGTCCCTACCGTAGAAACGGGCAACTGGTCGTGGAATCCCAAGGACAAAAACAAGGATTTTAAAAATAAGGAATGTGTGTATTTAACCACCCGAAAATATAATTACAACAATGGTGAAGAGTTTGAGGAATATACAGGCTTTTCCAATACTCCCGATAAGATTATTGTACTGGAAAAACTTTCGAATAAAAAAATCAAGTACAATATAGAATACGAAACATATATCAAGAATTCGGGATACTGGATGGTTAAAGGCTTTGTAATTATGGAAAGACAAGACTAGGAAAAATCTCGTTTTATTTGATAGAAATTCAGATTCATCTTTCAAAATATTTCATCACACGGCAAAGCAAAACATTTTAAAACTTAAAATACTCTTTACATACTATTCATTTGATAAAGTAACTTTTTTAAAGAGTATTATACCCTCAGCTAATTCTAGAATTTTTCCTTTCCCTACGCCTCCAACATATTTTTTTCTTTTTAAATGTTTTTTTACTGAAAAGTTATTATTCGCTATTCTATTTAAATCAAAATAAGAAACATCATTATTTGTCATTGAATTAAGGTCGTATTCAACAAAAATATTAGTTTTCACAGAATCACCACCTGCTTTGTTATATCCAGAAAAATAGTTTTTTAAAATCACCATGTATTCATTAGAGTTCTTATTTGCAATAAGTTCTCCTAATGAACTCCCTTTATACTGATTATATTTTTTTGAAATATGAGCATTATGAGCAATTACAATAAATTTTTCATTTGGAAACACCTCATTTATATACCATTCCAAATTTGAGAACATAATTGAATCTCTATATCTAAATGATCGTTTTTCATCTGTTAACCATTTAATATAAGCTATTCTATTAATAATAGCTCTAGTAGTAAAAAGAGAATCAAGTTTATTGTAATTATTGTTGCCTTTAGTAATTGAAAGTAAAACATTATTATAAATATTAGTTTTTTCTAAGCCCTCACTTTTCAACGAATTATAAGCTGCTTCCTTTTCGCTATCATTTATGATTTTCTCACAATTAACCTGGTTAATTAAAAAACTAAACATTGTTGTATCAATAGCAAGAAAATCGTTCGCTGTTTCATGACTCTTATTATTGATAATATTGTAAAAGTAATAACTTGATCTTTTACATGCGCTAGAAGGAAAATCAATTCCAAAAACATAAAAGTTTGAATCCTGTTTCTGTATTTCAAATTGTGGAATTACGGAAGAAGTTCTCCAAACTCCATGTAATGTAGTATTCATTGCCGTTTCGGATTCTATTGTGTCTCTTAAAAAGCTAACACATGCCAATTCATTAAATCCGCTTTCATATATTAAAATATTAAATCCTAACTCTTTATGAAGAAAAGAGATTATTTGGGTATTTAGCTCATTAAATTCAGGTACACGATGCCCTTCTTCTCCAATTAATACAATTCGCTTGTTGCCAACAACAGTTTTTAAAAATGATAAATCTCCGTTTGACTTGTCTTCTAACATTATTTCGTGAACTACTTCATTATTAGCAACAGCATCGATAGAGTGTTGTGAAAAACAATTAACATTACATACAACAAACGGACAAATGAAGCAAATAAATAGAATTAGATTGCTCATTTATTTTTCAAATTTTTATTTTATAGTTAGATAAGCGCAGTTAACAAAATAGTAGCTGGCCGCACATATTCTCTTAACAAAAAGAAGCTTGCGCGACTTTATTTGAACAATTAACATACATAAAACAAAATTAATACAATTATTCTACCTCTTCAAAATCAACATATTCTCCCTTATCCCCTAAGTTTTTCCCGGGGCGGGCCGAAGTAGTTTTCTTTTCTTTTTTAATAGTTTCCTCTTCCATCCCCTGACTTTTTCTAAAATTCCGTTGAATTTGCCGGAATTTAAATTTCAGCCAAAATGCGGCTATAAGTCCTAAAATAAAGATAAACAAGAATAATATAAACAGACCTTTAAGAATAAACATGTTAACCTCTTTTATTTTTTATCAAACTTCTTGGCTTCCTCCCAAATAACGTTCATTTCTTCGAGTGACATATCGTGGAGAGAAAGACCTTTTTTCATTGTATGTTCTTCGAGATATTTAAACCGCTTGATGAATTTACGGTTGGTTCTTTCGAGCGCCGTTTCGGGATCAATATCGTATAATCTGGCGGCATTAATAAGGGAGAAAAAAAGATCCCCGAATTCCATTTCCGTTTTCTCAAAGTTGTTCTCTTTCGAAACTTCAACTTCCAGTTCCCCCAGTTCTTCCCGCACTTTATCCCAGATTTGTTCTTTTTTGTCCCAGTCGAAGCCCACGCCCCGAACTTTTTCCTGGATACGATTGGCTTTTACCGTTGCGGGTAATGACATAGGAACGCCCTCTAAAACGGATTTTCGACCTTCACTCATCTTAATTTCTTCCCAGTTGCGTTTCACATCTTCGTCGTCATTTACCTTAACATCGCCAAAGATATGAGGATGACGGCGAATCAGCTTTTCAATAATACCGGTGATGACATCGTCAATACTGAATTTATTTTCCTGCTCGGCTACCCGGGAATAGAAAACAATGTGAAGTAAAATATCTCCCAGTTCGCCTTTCAGTCCATCCATGTCATTGCGAATAACCGCATCTGCCAGTTCGTAGGTCTCCTCGATGGTAAGTTTTCGCAACGATTCGTAGGTCTGTTTTTTATCCCAGGGACATTTGTCTCTGAGTTCAACCATAATTTCGAGCAGACGTACAAAAAGTTCGGAAGCTTTTGAATAATCGTTACTCTTCATGACCAGAGCTGGTGTTAAAAACATTTTCTACTGTCCATGCATGAGGTTCGGCAAGACACAAACTCGTCAGTGTTTTTGTTACTTCTTTAAACAAAGGATTCTTTTTGTACTTTTTAAGGTAGGTTTGCGACTCCCAGATGGTATATGAATAATACACATTCACATATTGTTTATCGGAGAAAAAGTCATGATGTACACAACCTTCCATTTTTTGTTTTTCTTCGGAAAGAATACCCATAAATCTTTTGAAGGGCTCGATCTTATCGGGATCCACTTCCATTTTAACTATTCGCAGTATCATATATTTCAATTCTGATATTTGTTCCTTCTTTTAAGCCCAGAAGATCTCTGGCTGAGCCGTTTCGTATTGCAATTTCGAGTTTGCCGGCACTGTTAAAAACGGCGGTCTGACCCGCTGGGCTGACCTCATTATAACGTGATTGTATTTTCCGAATGGGATAATGATTATTCCCCGGAATGATTACATAATTTTTATTCTGTACGTGTTTCTCGAAATAATTTTTCGACACATTGGTAATAGCATTTCCATAGGAATCGTTCAACAGCACAGTGCCCATTATGACATCCTGATCGAAAGAGGGTTGGGGATGCAAACGACGCAGGTTTTCGCGGGTGGGAAGGGCAAATTCTGCCGGCTCTTTTTTGTTGAGCAAATCGACAGCCACCCGGGCTAAAATATCCGCTTCGGGGAAAGTCGTCACAGGTTGTTCCTTAAGTTCATACAATTTTTCCGGAAGTTCATCCGGCCAAAACAAAGAAGCAAATCCATTGTCGGAAAACAGAAAATACTGCGACTCCCATTCGGCCAGCAAAAAACGATTGTTAATTTCGGGCTCACCTTTCACTGCCACAAGATGTATGGTGCCCGCCGGATAAAATTGATAGCAATTTGAAAGGACCAGTGCCGCCTGTTCAATACGATAACTATCTATCTGATCGGAAATTTCGACGACATTAACATTTTCATCAGCCGACATAACGATGCCTCTTATTACAGCTGCGTAATAATCCGCTTTTTTCCAGTCAGATATCAATGTTACTATCCTCATTAAGGCCAAGTCTTTTTTTTACAGATAAAAGTGTAAATTTACGCTTTTTAGGGCATTTTCATGAAAGAAAAGAACATTATCCTCAATCACATTGATCCTCTGGCACTTTGGGGCATTAATAACCAGCATTTCGAAAAGATTTCGAAAGCATTCCCCGACCTTAAAATGGTCCTTCGTGGCGATGAAATTCAGGTTTCAGGATCGGTAGCATCCATTGCACGTTTCGAAAAAAAACTGGAAAAACTGGTCAAAGCTTCGGGACATAAAAAGAATGACAACCACTGGGTGGATGATATTCTTGAAAACGGCGAACAGAGTGTTACAAAAAACGACCAAAAAGGTTTCATTTTAACCGATGCTACTGGCAAACCCATTCGTGCCTTTACGGTCAACCAAATAAAACTGGTTGAAAATTCAGCAGTAAACGATCTGGTTTTTGCCGTAGGTCCTGCGGGTAGCGGCAAGACGTATACTGCCATTGCGCTGGCCGTTAAGGCACTGAAAAGCCGGCAGGTAAAAAGAATTATTTTAAGTCGCCCGGCAGTAGAAGCCGGCGAAAATCTGGGCTATTTACCCGGACACATAAAAGACAAACTCGATCCTTACCTCCAACCATTATACGACGCCCTTCAGGACATGATTCCTTCGAAAATGCTCAAAGACTATTTCGAAGAACGCATTATTGAAATCGCACCCCTGGCCTATATGCGCGGACGTACCCTCGACAACGCTTTCGTTATCCTCGACGAAGCACAAAATGCCACGCTGGGTCAGCTTAAAATGTTCCTCACCCGCATGGGACGAAGTGCCCGTTTTATTGTTACAGGCGACCTCACACAAATAGACCTTCCCCGCAAAACAGATTCCGGTCTGACAAGCACCCTGAAAATGCTCGAAGATATTGAAGGCATCTCTATCGTTCACTTTCAAGAATGTGATATTATCCGCCATAAACTGGTAAAATTTATTGTACAAGCTTTTGAAACAAAAACCGAAAAATAAATGAGTGCATTAGTTAAAACCAACCTGATTCTTCCCGGTACAACCGGAGTGTACAACGGCAAAGTCCGTGATGTGTATTTTATTGGCGCAGAAAAACTGGTGATGATAGCCACCGACCGTATCTCTGCCTTTGATGTTATTCTTCCCAAAGGAATTCCATACAAAGGCCAGGTACTGAACACCATCGCAGCCATGTTTCTCGACATGACCTCGGACATTGTTCCCAACTGGAAAATGTCTATGCCCCATGCCAATGTTACTATCGGTCACCGTTGCGAGACCTACCCCGTGGAAATGATTATAAGAGGCTATTTAACTGGCAGTTCATGGCGCACCTATAAATCCGGACAACGGCATATTTGTGGTGTTCCCGTTCCTGATGGGATGAAAGAACATGATCGTTTTCCAGTTCCCATCATCACCCCAACCACAAAAGCGGTTGAAGGACACGACGAAGATATTACCCGCGAAGAAATCATTGCTCAGGGAATTATCCCAGAAAACGAATATCAAAAACTGGAAGCTTATGCCCTCGCCCTTTTTAACAGGGGAACCGAAATTGCAAAAAAACAGGGACTCATTCTGGTCGATACCAAATACGAATTCGGCAAAAAAGACGGACAGATTTATTTGATTGACGAAATTCATACCCCCGATTCGTCGCGCTATTTTTACCTCGAAGGCTACGAAGAAAGACAAGCCAAAGGCGAACAACAACGTCAACTTTCCAAAGAATTTGTCCGCGAATGGCTCATGGAAAATGGTTTTCAGGGTAAAGAAGGACAACAGGTGCCAGAAATGACAGAAGCTTTTGTGAAACAGGTCTCCGATCGCTATATTGAGCTGTTTGAAATTGTTACAGGTAAAAAGTTTCAGCCAGTTGCAAGCATCGATCCTGAAGCCGAAATTCAGGCTGCTGTGATCAAAGCGCTGGGATAGTAATTTTGGAAATCGTAGTGACTTCAGATTCCGAATTCTCGGAACTCGGAACCACTATAAGAATGGTTTTGCAACGTATCGTAGTAACAAATTGCTATGAGATTAGGTTCTCAGGAAGCATTTGATCGCTGACTTTCATTGGCTATTTGGTTATTTTTCCAAAATCTAAAAGACGAAATTCGTGATAATTCCAGGGCAACCCTGATTCGTACGTCATGAGTCCTCACACAAGCCCACCCACTGAGATCGCCACGTCAGCTAATACTTATTCTTTTTATAGACTCAGCTTTCTCGCGATGACGTTTGGATTGCCCTTTTTGCCCTGAAAATATTTCGAAAACACTAAATTCATTAGTTAACATTTTCCTGTTTGTAAATTAAATAATATTGGCTTTATATAGAATGTATTCCAATGTATTTTTGATAAAAATAATTGTATTATGAAGAAGCATTTTTATTTGTCGTTTTTTGCCGCGATTTTATTACTCGCATCAACCTCCTGTGTTCCTGTGAGACATTACGAAGACATGAAAACCAAATTCACTGCTTGCGATGAAGAACGCGAGCAAATGAAAATTAGCAATAAAGCTCTGACCGAAAGTAACGCCGATCTTCAGTCGCAAGTGGATGAGCTGACAAAAAAATTCAATATACTTAAGAATGACACCTCGACCATGGGTCGTTCGTACAGAGTTCTTACCCAGCAATATGATAAGATAAATGATTTGAACGATGAATTAATGAAGAAGCTCAAACAAAAGAACATCGACATTGATAATGAATCGCGTAAACTTCTTAGCGAACTACAAGGACTAAAAGAAGAACTTCAAATTAAGGAAGACGAATTAAAGAAACTGGAAAACGACCTGAACGCAAAGAAAAAGAATCTGGAACTGATGCAATCGCAACTGGAAGATAAAGATAAAGATCTTATTGCAAAATCGGCTCGTTTAGTAGAACTCGAAGCCATGCTGAGCAAAAAAGACTCCACCGTAAAAGCTCTGAAAGAAAAAGTGATCAATGCCCTCAAGGGATTTGAAGGCCAGGGATTGACTATCGAGCAGCGTAACGGAAAAGTTTATGTGTCGATGGAAGAAAAACTATTGTTTAAGTCCGGTAAATGGGATGTGGATCCTAAAGGGCAGAACGCCATCAAGGAACTTTCGAAAGTACTGGAACAGAATCCCGATATCAATATTTTAATCGAAGGTCATACCGATGATGTTCCTTTTAAAGGGTCCAATGGTATTGATGACAACTGGGACTTAAGTGCAAAAAGAGCTACGGCCATCGTAAAAATTATTACTTCCAACAGCAAAGTAGATCCCACCAGATTAACGGCCGCTGGTCGCAGCGAGTATCTGCCTATAGACAAAGCCAAAACAGCCGAAGCCCGTGCTAAAAACCGTCGCACAGAGATTATTCTCACCCCAAAATTGGACGAGCTGTTTAAAATGATGGAAAGCAACTAAAGACAAAAATTATAGATAAAGGCGGAAAATTTTCCGCCTTTAATATTTAGCTTTATTAAGTTAAAAACAGACGTCTTTTAGACTCACCCCCGGCACTTCTATGCGTTGCAAAGAGGGGGGAATACCCAATATACAAAGTCTAAAACACCCAACTTGTTCGCGTTTGCGAGTTCTGACGATTTATACCATACTTATTTCAAAATAATCCAAAGATTTTTGGAATTTTAATGGTAAATGCTGACAGCAAAGGTCTTTTTGGACTATAATATATTGCTCGTCAGTATTAGTCAGAACGCGGCAATCTCAAGCGCTTACAAAAGCTCCAATAGTTATTGAGAAAGCATTGGAGCGCTAATTTTCTTACTCTTTGGGTGTTTAATGAGATGTTCATCCACTTGCAACCCTGAAAAGAGCATCATCATTCCCCGCAAGCGCTCCGCACTGAGATCGCCACGACATGACCAAATGCGTCATGTCTCGCGATGACGCTAGGGTTGCTCGTCCGGTATGACGTTTGGGGGCACCTATTTCTCTCGAGACACGATAGCAACTGTGTGATTGATCTTCTAAAATTCAAAGCAATCCATAATGAAACAAATTTATCTGAAGTATTGAGTTTTAAAATTTCATACATCACCACTGTTTTTTCGTCCGAATTGACCAGATTTTATGTATAGTTGGTAACTTGCATCTTCTAACCACAAAAAACCTATTAACTCAGAAAACCAACAATGACTGTCCACAAAAAGTGCCAAAAGAATATTGTAATACTTCATGAATCCTTGTAATGACGTTAATTTAATTTTTTAATATTATCAGAACATAATAATTCGTTTGCTCGGTGTAGCAAATAACCGAAAAAAAAATTATTAACTTTATAGCAAAATTTTCAATTATGTTTAAATCGAAAGTATATACAGAAAGACGTAACAAATTACGTTCCTTGCTTCGCGACGGAATCGTTCTGCTAATGGGAAATGTAGATTCTCCTATGAGTTATCCGGCAAATATTTATCGTTTCCGGCAGGATAGCACTTTTTTATATTTCTTTGGTCTTGATCATCCCGGTCTAGCCGGTGTTATTGATCTTGACAAAAACGACGATTGTATTTTCGGCGACAACGTCGAAATAGACGATATTATCTGGACGGGCTATCTTCCAACCATTGCCGAACAAGCATTGGAAGCCGGAGTTCAGAAAACAGGACCTTTGTCAAAGCTTACAGATGTTCTTATGTCGGCCATTGACAGCAAACGTAAAATACATTTTCTGCCTCCTTACCGTGCCGAAAACAAACTTATGCTTCAGAAATTATTGGGCATCGTACCCGATATGCAAAAACAGTATGCTTCGGTAGAACTTAAAAAAGCTGTTTCTTCACTTCGCAGCATCAAAGACGACGACGAAATTGCTCACCTCGACGCCATTCAGGATGTTGGTTATCTAATGCATACCGCTGCCATGAAAATGGCCCGCAAAGGGGTATACGAAAGAGAAATTGCCGGTTATATGGAAGGTCTGGCTCTGTCGCATGGCGGAACTATTTCTTTCCCGGTAATTCTGAGCAAACATGGAGAAATACTTCACGGTCATGATCATAGCAACAAGCTGGCAAACGGAGATCTTTTACTGGTAGATGCCGGTTTTGAATCCGAAATGTCTTATGCCACCGACAATACCCGTACTTTTGCTGTAGGAGGAAAATTTTCAGCCCAACAAAAAGGCATATACAATATTGTATTAGAGGCCATTAATTCATGTATCGAAAAAATTAAACCCGGTGTACCCTACCGCGATATTCACCACCATGCAGCTATCACCATTGCTACAGGATTAAAAGAACTGGGCATTATGAAAGGTGATGTAAAAGAAGCCGTAGCCGCTGGAGCTCATGCGATGTTCTTTCCCCACGGATTGGGTCACATGATGGGCCTCGACGTTCATGACATGGAAGACATTGGCGAAAACTTTGTAGGATACGACGAAAAAACGACCCGCAGCACTCAGTTTGGAACAGCGTATCTGCGTCTGGGACGTAAGTTGCAGCCCGGTTTTGTCCTCACCGTTGAACCCGGTATCTACTTCATTCCTGCGCTGATAGAAAAATGGAAAAAAGAAATAATAAACAACGCATTCATCAACTTTAAAGAAGTGGATAAATATCTCGACTTTGGCGGTATTCGCTTAGAAGACGATGTGCTTGTTACAGATAAAGGCAGTCGTATGCTGGGTAAAAAACGCATACCTATCTCGATTAAAGACGTTGAGGAAATTACCGGAAAATAAAATGACAAAAGACTTATCGTATATTCAGCAAGGGCATGGAAATGCCCTTGTTTTATTACATGGATATCTCGAAAACAAAGAAATGTGGGAAGATTTGCTGAGCAAACTTCCAAAATCCACCAGTGTTATATGCCCAGACCTTCCCGGGCATGGCGACAGTGGAGTTCTTGAGAACCAGACCATAGACAATATGGGTAAGGCTATATTTCATTTACTGGACGATCTGGGAATAAAGCAATTTTCTCTGGCAGGACATTCGATGGGAGGATATGTTGCTTTGGCTATGGCAGAACAACAGCCAGAAAGAGTTACTCGTATAGCGCTGCTGCATTCTCATACTTATGCCGATCTGCCCGAAAAAGCAGCCAACAGATTACGCGAAACCCATCTGGTGGGCCGGGGTAAAAAGGAACTCATTATTCGTACCGCCATTCCCAATCTTTTTGCCCCCGCATTTGCAAAAAAACATCCCGACGTAGTGAATAAAACCATTGAGATTGCCCTTACCACACCTCCCGAAGGGATGGTTGCCTGTCTTAAAGCCATGGCCGAAAGACCCGACAGGACTGCCTTTTTTAAAAGTCTACCCATTGACAGATGGCTAATACTCGGGAAAAATGACAATCTGATTTCCTGGCAGACTCTTAGCGATGAATTTGCCTCCATCCCCGGCATAAAAATCTCTGTGCTCGAAAATGCGGGACACATGAGCATGAAAGAAGAACCGGAGGCTTTTCTGCAAATGATACAACCCTTATTTTTGTAAATTCTATCGTTGCGAATAAAATAATTGCTATCATACAAGAATATTTATCTTTGTATATTAGAACTTTTGCTTTTTTTATACCAACATGAAGAGAATCCACCTCAAGATAATGTTACCAACAGTACTTTCGATACTGTTGTTTATTATTGCCATTTTCTTCTTTATCATACCTCAGTTTCAGGAAAGCATTATGGACGGAAAAAGAGAAATGATACAGGAACTGACCCATTCGGCCTGGAGCATTTTATCTAAATACGAAGCCGACGAAAAAGACGGCCTGCTAACCCGCGAAGAAGCACAAAAAACAGCCATCTCAAGAATTCAATACCTCCGTTACGGAGAAGAAAACAAAGACTATTTCTGGATTACCGACATGACACCCCGAATGATCATGCACCCCTTCCGTGAAGACCTGAACGGCAAGGACCTGACGGAGTTCAAGGACCCTCATGGGAAAAAAATGTTTGTAGCCTTTGTAGAAACAGTTAAAGAAAAGGAACATGGTTTTGTAGATTATATGTGGCAATGGAAAGACGACTCGCTACATATCGTACCCAAGCTTTCCTATGTCAAACTTTTTAAACCCTGGGGTTGGGTCATCGGGACCGGCGTCTATATTGAAGATGTAAAAAAAGAAATAACTGCCTTAACAAATAGACTCTTATTGATTTCGTTTCTTATTTTCTTTATTATAGCTGCATTGCTATTATATATAGTAAAACAAAGTCTGAATATCGAAAAAAAGAGATTTACTGCCGAAAATGAATTACGAGATTCTAAAGAAAAATATAAAACTCTGGTAGAGGCGACTACGGAGGGACTAATAATGCTAATTGATGGTCGGATTAGTTTTGCAAATCATGTTATTAGTAGAATAACTGGATTTGCAAATCATGAACTCATCAACAATTCGTTAAATGAGATTATTAGCAAAAATAATAATGGGGATATACTTGAAACATTTTCAAAAAAAATTGTTAAAGAAGGGATCTATGAACTTAATATGCAAAAGAAAAAGGGAGGGATTATCGAAGTTCTGGTAACTTCTTCATTAGCCTCTTTTAATAATAATTCTGTAAATATTATAATTATTAAAGATGTTTCCATTGATACTAAGCAGAGCTATTCGAACATAGATTATCAAAAACTGATTTCGACATTAAATCTTGGTTTTTTTAAAGTGCGGATAGATAATGCTGGCAAGTTTATTTATGCCAACGAAACGGCCATCAGAATTCTTGGGTATGATAGTTTTACTGAGCTTTCTGGAGTTAATCTTCTTCGTTTTTTTGTTGATACAGAGGATAGAAAAAAGCTAAGAAAAATACTACTAACTGAAGGATTTATTAAAAATAAGATATTAAAGATTCAGAAAAAGAACCGGAGTTTTTCAATAGTCGCATTATCCCTGGTCGTTTTTAATGAGGATACAACAAATGAACTGATTTGCGATGGGATAGTTGAAGATATTACTCAAAAAGAGGAAGAGTTAGAGAGATATAAAAGTATTATTGTTGATTTAAAAACCAGTTCGTTTATTACAGAACAGTCGGTAAAAGATTATTTGACTCCCATTTTTTCAATTGATGTTGATACCTCTATAGGGAATTGTGTTTCTTACATGACGAATCGAAAAACAGATGTTTTACTACTTTCAAAATATCAGAGTGATATCCTAGGGATTTTAACTACCAGTGATATCCAAAAAAGAGTTCTAGCCTATGATCTCAAATTGAATAACCCAGGGTATTTAATCATGAGTTCTCCAATAATCTATGTATATGATGACTGTCTGATTTCTGATGCAATAAAGATTTGCCTCGAAAAAAACATTCAGCACCTTGTTGTAAAATCAATTAACAATGAAATAATTGGCCATTTCAATACCCGCGAGTTTTTCAAAACAATATCTAATTCTTTGTCTTTTTTAAATATAAAAGTTAATGATTCCTTTTTAAAAGAAGAGATAAAGGAATATTATAAACAACTTCAACTTTTCGTAAAACCACTTATAATTTCTGGCATTTCAACAGAAACAATCACAGGAATTACTTCTTCTTTTTCAGACAATGTTATTCGAAGAGTAATTGATTTGACCATACAAGAAATAGGACCACCGCCATTACAATTTGCGTTTATTTGTTTGGGTAGCGAAGGCAGAAAAGAGGAAAGCCTGTTAACCGATCAGGATAATGCAATAATTTATGAAAACCCAAAAAAAGAGAAGGAAAGGGAAGTAGGAGCATATTTTCTACTTTTAGGAGAAAAAGTGTGTAGTATATTGAATGAAATTGGATATTCGTTTTGCAAAGGAAATGTCATGGCGCAAAACCCACAATGGAATAAGCCTGAGAGTTTATGGGAAGACTATTTTACAAACTGGATAATGACACCCGAACCAAAAAATCTCCTTGATGCAACTATTTTCTTTGATCTAAGGTGTGTCTTTGGTAATGAGAATCTGGTTACAAATTTACAATCCTTGCTAACAGAATTAATTAACAAACAGTCGGTTTTTTTATATCACATGGCTCAAAATGCTTATATCACTAAATTTCAGCATCTTTCTGCCAGTAGTGTTTTAACTGACAAGCCTGCTGAATTTATAGATTTAAAAGGCTGTTTAAATCACATTATCATGTTTGCTCGTATCTATTCCCTACAGCATAACATATGGAAAACAAATACAGTAGATAGGTTAACTGCGCTTAAGAATATGCAAATAATATCCGAAAACACTATAAATGAAATGTTGTTCGTTTATCATTTCTTGATGAAACTTCGATTAAAAAACCAGGTTCTGCAAATAGAAAGTAATATTTCACTAAGCAACATACTAAACACTAAAACACTCTCTGACTTGGAATATTCTGTCTTTAAACGAATATTGGCACAGTTACCTGTTTTTCAAAATAAAATTGGTTTAGATTTCAGGCTTAAAAACTAAATTTCATATAGAAATATAAGCATTGTTTTTATACCCAACCTGCTCATAATATTTTAAATATCCGAGTTGGTTGGTTAACAGTATTGTCTTACCTATATATATTGGTTTTTGGTTAAAATGACTATGTCCATAAATCCAGAATTTTGCACCACAATTTTCTATAAAGCTACTTAAATCTACGCAAAAAGCTTCATTTACAGGACTATTAGCATGTGCTGGTGAATTACACAAAGAAGATGGGAGATGGTGTGTAACAATTACCGTTGTTTTGCCCGTCGACTGAAGTTTTTGCTTAATAAAGGCTAAACTATGAATATGGAGATTGTTGGTATCTTTAACTCGAATTTTCTTGCCATTGTTCAATATACAGTCGTAATCAGATACGCCCTGTTCTATTAGCTTTTCATTGTTTTTTCCAATTGTCGACCAAAGAGTACTGAAAATAAAACAAACATCTTCCATTTCAACATCAACATTATTTACAATGCTTATATTGTCCCTTATTCGGATATGAAAGGAGGGGCTGAAATCGGCAATATCTTTATGATAGAATTCGTGATTCCCAGGCACCCAATAAACATGTTTGTAATTGTTAGATAGAAAATCGAAGAATGAGTTGTTAAGATACTCGTCATGCAAAGGAACAATATCTCCGGCCAAAACCAGTATTTCTCCAGAAACTTTTAGTTTATGAATTTGAAGATATTTTTGATTATGCTCAAACTCCAGATGTAAATCGGAACAATATTGAATTTTCATAAAAGCTTTCCAACTATATTATCCTACTTCGCTAATTTTTTTTAGCAACGGTTTATCAATTATTTCTAACATTCTTCCTTTAGTAGAAATAATACCCTCTTTTGAAAATTCTGTTAATAATCTGACCGTGTTTTCCTCTGATATTGCTCCTAATTCACCAAATTCCTTTCTTGACATACCAATATTAAAGGATAAACTCTTATTTAACTCGGATAAGTAAATAATATTCTCAGCAATTCTACCTCTTATTTGCTTCTGATTCAACGATATAATCTTCTTCATAATATTCGAAACAGATTTCCCAAAAGCTTTATTCAAATTTAGTAAAAACTCATGATTCTTAATATATAAGTTTTTAACTATGTCTAGTTCAATGAAGCAAACATCCGTCTCCTCCAAAGCTTTGACAGAATATGAATAACTTGGACTTTCAAAAAAAGAAAGAAGTCCAATATATGCAGGAGGTTTTAGTATATAAAGAATAATGTTTCTGTTATTTAACCCTTCTATATAAAGTTTAGCAGATCCACTTACCAAAAAAAGTGCATGTGTCACTTCTGTACCTTGTTTACAAATTATGTCATTTTTCTTAAAATGGGCATGAATTGGATTAAATTCACTAATGATGCTTTCCGAATGACACAATGTAAGGTACATGTCGCATTTTAACATACAAGTTAAACAGGTTTTCTTCTTAGAAAATTTCATGTATATTTTTTTTACAAAAATATTAATTAAGTTGATTTAAAACAATGTTAATGTGCAACATTATTAAAACATAATAATTGCTATCTTCGACCATCTTAAAATTTAAAAAACGAAATATTATGTTACATGAACCTGTTGTAGAGAAGACCACAGATAAAGCAGCTCCAAAAAAAGCTAAATTGGGTGTTATAATGTTTTTTATATACACTATTGTTTACGCTGGATTTGTAGTGATTGGCTTAACAAATCCTAAAATCATGGGATTAGAAGTATTAGCAGAACAAAATCTGGCCATTGTTTATGGTTTTGGATTAATAGTGCTTGCTATTGTTATGGGATTTATCTATAACTTTCTATGCACTAGGCTAGAAGACAAAATGAATAAAAACTAAAAAACTAAATAGTATATGATTTACGAAGTTTCCAATTTAGCCATTATAATATTTTTATTTATTGTTGGCGTAGTTTTAGGGTTATCCTTCTATTTTGCAAGAAAAACAAAATCAGCATCCAGTTACTATGCAGCTGGCGGTAAAATCCATTGGGCTGTTAATGGAGTAGCATTTGCTGGAGATTATTTATCTGCCGCATCTTTTTTAGGTATCTGTGGCATGATTGCCTATTCTGGTTATGATGGGTTTTTATATTCAATCGGTTATCTTGCGGGGTGGGTCGTTGCACTCTTCCTTGTTGCTGAACCATTAAGAAAGCTTGGCAAATATACTTTTACAGATGCTTTGGATTCTCGCTTTAATTCAAAATCCATTAAACTTGCCGCCGCCATAAGTACCCTAATTGTATCTGTATTTTATCTAATTCCTCAAATGGTTGGAGCAGGAGATCTTGTTGTTCCTTTATTAGGCCTTCCACATTGGATGGGAGTTGTAATTGTTGGTTCTATTGTAATTTTTATAGTTGCTACTGCAGGTATGACATCAACAACCTACGTTCAATTCATTAAAGGAGCTTTACTTGTAGTTTTCTCTACTATTCTTACAATTTATATTTTAAATAATGGACTCACATTAACTCCCAATGAAAATTATCATAATTTTTCAAAAATTGGCGCTACTGTTGCAAATGATACTGTAGTTAGTGTAACCGATTCGACGTATGAAATTGAAACAACAAAAGTTGTAGATAAGCTCGTTTTTGTTAAATTACGGAAAGATGGTGCTATAGGCTGGTTTAAGTTAAATACAAAAGAAGAAGCTCCTTGTCTTGATGAAATGATTTTTATTTCAGCATTAGCTAATGGAGAAAAATTGTATAACGGTGCTCCGCAATCTGAAAACAAATTTTTCCAAGTAGGTCATCTAAGTAAAATTGTAGTAGATGGCAAAGAAGTTGAAAAAACAGGTCCCGTTGGCCCATTTGAATTCATTAATATTATTGAACATAGCGAAATAGTTCGCTTTACTAAAAAAGCTTTTAATAACGGCGAAGATAAAATAACTGTTTGGTATCAAAATCCTACTCAAGGAAAGGATATTATGAAACCAGGCTTATTATATAAAGTATCAACTGAAGCCGGTGCGACATTCTGGGATAAATTAAATTTCTTATCTCTCATGATAGCATTGTTTCTTGGAACGTCTGCCTTGCCTCATATTTTAATTCGTTATTATACTGTGCCTAGTCAACGCGCCGCACGCAAATCAACTATTGTCGCCATTGCAGGTATTGGATTTTTCTATATTTTGACATTATATATGGGATTAGGATCCATGATTAATGGAGTCTTGGATGTTGAAAGCAGCAATATGTCGGCTCCCTTATTAGCCAAAACATTTGGCATTGGAATATTCTCTATTATTTCTGCCATTGCATTTGCCACCGTATTAGGAACAGTATCCGGACTTATAGTTGCTTCTTCTGGAGCAATTGCTCACGATTTTATGGATAAGTATTTACAGAAAGAAATGACTGATAAAGCCAAAGTAAAAGCTGGAAAAATTTCTGCCATATGCGTTGGTGTTTTTGCTATTCTTCTTGGAATACTATTTAAAGGAATGAATGTTTCTTTCTTGGTAGGATTAGCTTTCGCAGTTGCTGCATCTGCCAACCTTCCAGCCATTCTTTTCCTTCTTTTCTGGAAAAAAACCACAGCCAAAGGAATCTCTTGGTCAATTATTGTTGGTATCGTTTCCTCTATAGGCATTATTCTTTTTTCGCCTACGATGTACGAAAAATATGGTCTATTGAAAACTGATGCACCCATTCCTTTAGATAATCCTGGAATTATTTCAATTCCATTAGCTATTATTACTTTGGTTGTCATTTCTTTGATGACTCAAAAAGATAATTCCACAAAGGATTTCAGCTAGAATCATAATCTGTTTTAAAAAAAAGAAGTAATAATCTTAAGATTATTACTTCTTTCCTGTTTTCCGCACTTTTTTGCAACACCCACATATAGCATTGATAATCAATAATGAATTTGTAAATTTGGGTGTTG
>PHDH01000047.1 GCA_002840935.1 Bacteroidetes bacterium HGW-Bacteroidetes-21
CTACTGAATATCATATAGTTATCAACAAACTTCTTTAAATAATATCCTTTTATAAAAAATCAAAACAGTTTCTTAATATTTGCTTTGATGTATGTTTTTTAAAATCTCTTACAATGTCTGATAGAATCATCTCTGTACTTAAAATACAGTGAACATGATTACTCATAACTACAAAAGCATGAACTTTTAGTTGCTTGTTCTCAATACAATATTTAAAACTATCTACTATTATTTCTCGATATACTTGCCTGGAAAAAATATCCACCCATCCAACAATTTGAAAGGTTAAAAAATATATTCCTTGTTGATTTTTTATTTGATATGAATCAGACATATTGCAAAGATATAGATATTTAGTTAAAATAATTCAAACGATAATTCCACGAGATGCAAATTAAATTATGTTTGAAGTTGGTCGTTTTTTTATATTCCAGCGTAGTTACAAACTACGCTGAGAAAAGGGACACACGAGCGACTGAGAAAGGTAATAATATGTTGACGTATTTCAAAATATTCAACATATTTGCCAAATATGTTGATTTGTTCAACATGTTTTAATAATAAGTTGAAATAGTCGCCTATTTTCAACACGTTTTTTCTATATGTTGATTTGCTTAACATATTCTTTATCCAAGCAGAGTTTGCAGGGCAAACTAAGCTTAGTCAAAGCTTACCACTCAACATCTTCTAATAATTTTTCTACTTTAAAAGTATTGCTTGTTGTATCAATATTAATAACTCCTTCACTAACAATTTCTAAATTGTAATTATTTATCCTATTAGGGGGATTGTACTCCAATGGTCCAAAAAAAACTTTTAGTGATACATGTGAAATTTTCGAGTATTTTAGTGTATCAATTCCATCATGAAAAACAATATTAATAATATATCTATTTGTTAAATCATTTTCATTTACCTCATAACTAAAATTAGAAATAGAAGGTATTCCATATTTATTAATAATATTTTTCATTATTTTACAATCATTCTCTATTAACTCTTGATTGTGTCCAACCGTCTTTTCTTTTAATAATATTTCTTTTTGAATGTATTCAGATTCATTGTTATTTAATTTCTGAACTAGCTTATATGCTGTATTTAAATGTTGTTCCTTAACACTTTTGCATGATACAAATACAAGAAGTACTAAAACTATTAGTATTATATTCTTCATTATTTATTAATAAATGATTTCAAAAATTTTATTTGCTGAACACTAGCATCCTGAAATTCTAAGTTTTCCCACACTCAGCGTAGTTTGCAACTACGCTGCAATATTTTATGCCATTAACATCCATTTATAACATCAAAAACACTGTTTCTCAAACACAATACAAATATATAGTTTTTTGAAATAAGTTAAGTTTTTTTTTCAATAGTGACACGCGAGTGACTGCGCTTTTTACCACCCTAAATCTTAATTCCTATTACGCACATATCATCTACCTGCTCGTAGCCTTCCATCCAGTTTTCTATTTCCTGTTGAAATATTTCTTTTTGTTTTTGCATAGGCATTTCTTTAATTCTGAGTATTAACTCCCTGAATTTTCCGTACTTAAACTTCTTGCCTTTTTCGCCACCAAACTGATCGGCATAGCCGTCTGAAAAGATATAAAAGCAATCGCCCTTTTCCAGATGGAGAACATGATTGGTAAAGGGTTTACGCTCCTGATAAGCGCCAATGGGTTGCATATCGGCTTTGATCTCGGTGAATGCCGGTTCTGCATCTTTACGGAAGAGCCAGAGGGGATTATTGGCCGCAGCAAATTCCACATTTGCTGAACCGTCTTCCAGATAATCAACCATACAAAGGTTAATATCCATGCCATCCTTGATGTTTGAGGAGCTATGAGAGAGGAAAGTTTCGTCTACCAGCAGGTTCAGTTTATCGAGAATATCGGCAGGATGTACCAGCTGAAACTCTTTCACAGCCTGATTGAGACCGTTAAAACCTACGATGGAAACGAAAGCACCGGGGACACCATGGCCGGTACAGTCCACCGCAGCAATAAGCAATTTCTTAGGTTGAATCTCGTAAGCCCAGTAAAAATCACCGCTGACAATATCTTTTGGTTTATAAAAAATAAAAAAGTCTTTGATATTAGAAGCTATTATCTCATTTGCTGGAAGTATGGTTTCCTGTATGCGTTTTGCATAACGGATAGAGGCCATAATATCGGTGTTTTTAACTTCAATAATTTCCTTTTGCAAGGTAATTTCAGCATTGTACATGGCAAGCTGATCGTTGGCTTTCTTCTTCATCCGGTACCGGTTGTACATCAGGTAAGTCAAACCAATTAGCACCAAAATGATAGAGACACCCGACCAAATCATTACTTTGCGGAAAAAAGCTTCAATTTTGCGCTCCGACTCAATCTCGGTTTCTCTTTTCTGAGCGGTCAGCGTGGCTTCGAGTTCAGCCAGTTTCTTAGAAGCTTCTTCACTCACCAGTTGCTGATAAATTTTATTGTGTTCATCAAGATATATGTAGGCACTGTCGTACTTTCCCATGTAACTATAGGTATTAGACAACCCCTTGTAAGCATCTTTAAGTTCTTCCTTGACACCTATTTCAGTCGCAATATTTTTAGCCATCATAAAATAACTCTTGGCCATGAGCGGATTCTTTTTCAAAATGAAAAGGTTACCCACTTGCACACACACAAGTGCTATTCCCTGATTATCTTCAATAGCTTTTTTAATGTCCAGTGATTTCAGCAATTCTGACAATGCCAGATCTGTTTCGCCATAAAAAGCGTCAATGCGGCCCATGAGATAATAGTAGTCGGAGATAATATATTTGTCGTCGTTTTTCATGCCGATTTCCATCGCTTTAGACAAATATTTGCGACCTTCCATGAAGTTGCTCATTTCTACATAAACACGCCCAATGTATAAAGAAGCATCGCCTACACGTGTTTCATCTCCTGTTTTTAATGCCTGAGTGAAATACTTTAAGGCTTCGTCGAAATTTTTCTGGTAGTAATGAATCAGACCAATATTGTTGTTAACCCGGGCCATACCCACTTTATCTCCGGACGAGTCAAAATACTTTAAAGCATCAAACAAAGCTTTTAAGGCATCCCGGTAATTTCCCATGATGGTATAAATCTCGCCGGTTGTATTGTACGAATAACCTAAGCCTTTAATATTATTCTCCTGTTCAAATATTATTTTCGACGAATCCATTTTTGCCAGACCTTCGTCATACTCGTCCAGATAATAATTTACATTGCCCAGATTATATAAAGCAAAACCTTGACCTGATATATAATTGTTTTCTTTTGCCAGTGTTAAAGCCTGCGTAGCAAACTCTCTGGCTACTTCAGGGTCATTATTTATTTGCAACAAGGACAATTCGTTGAGTATGTCAACTTTTGCAACAACATTTTTTACCGTATCCAGTTGTTTCTTTAAAAGTGTGGGATCCCCTTCCTGAGCGTAAAGAACAGAGAGTCCAAAAACCAAAACAAATAACAGAAGATTCTTTATCATAACGTTTTCATCTAAGCTCTAAAAGTAAGAGATAATCTGAGAAGCACCAAAAAAATGTATAATGCTATTTAATAATCACTTGCCATCACATTAGTATCCAGACACATTCACTTTAAACCATCGAACAACTATGGAGAAAAATGGATATAATCATTTCAAACTCAAAAATAAGAACAGCTTTGATTTTATACAGCATCAAGAAATTTAGGTTTTTTCCTTTTTTGTCATTGCCACAAAAAAGTCCGCCAATTGGCGGAAAAAAAACTCTAGGTTTGCATATTCTTCCCCCCGCTCTTTCAGAAATCAGGAATACTAAGTAAAATGTACAGTAAAATGAGATTAATGTCAAGAAGATTATTCCTTCTCATTTTACAGAATCCTTCACTTCCGCAAATTCAACAGCGGAAGCTCGGAATTTTACAAGTATTCCAAGACTTCTGAAATTCACGCCACCGCCGGCCCGAATGCAAACCGGACCCACGCGCAAGCATTGAAGTCACTTTCTAAGAACTTTCAAGTGGCAAATGCGCTGTTTAATAAATTTAGCCACGATCTCAGCGGCGGGTGGGATCCCAAAACGCCGGGCAGGTGTGGGTTGAATGGCTCATCTGTTTAGTCCGCCGTGCAAGGGCGCTTGCGTTCCGAAATGGAATATCAACTATGCTCTAATATTTTACAAATTCCGCTCCGCGAACAAACAATTTTTAAAATAATGATTTAACTCTTAATCTTTCATTTCGGCCAACGCTTGCCGACGGACTTACAGATGAGTCAGAGGCGGGGAAGGATCGTTTTGGGAAAGCGTTTTTCGCTACTTTTTTCGCGAAAAAAGTGGCCGGGGGCTGGGGCAGCGCCCCGCTAATATAATTTTTTATGTTTTTTTTAAGTCTATTAAAGTGACAAATAATATCATCATCTAACAAATTTCTTAAAATCAAAACTTCTCTAATAGATGTTTGTTTCATTGTATCCGAAAAAAACATGTTTTTGCAGATTTCAGGTCAACAAATTAAATTTTTATCATCCCGGGACACAAAAAAATTACTAAGTTTGGCAAAAATTCTACTAAAATATAAGGAGGCATAAACATGGGACGCGCATTTGAATATCGCAGGGCATCTAAAGAAAAACGCTGGGGTAAAATGTCGAGGGTTTTCCCCCGTTTGGCAAAGAATATTACCATTGCGACCAAAGAAGGTGGCCCTGATCCCACTTCGAATTCCAAATTACGTACTGCGATTCAGAATGCCAAGGCCGAAAACATGCCCAAAGACAATATCGACGCAGCTATCAAACGTGCTACCGCAAAGGATTCGGAGAATTTTACCGAAATCATGTACGAAGGCAAAGGACCTCATGGCATACTTGTATTTGTTGAATGTGCAACCGACAACAACACAAGGACCGTTGCCAATATGAAAATGTATTTCAACAAACTGGGAGGAATGCTTGTTCCTACAGGTTCTTTAGAATTTATGTTTGAAAGAAAGGCTTTTTTCGAGATTGCTGAAGATCCTTCCATCAATATCGAAGAATTAGAATTTGAACTGATAGACGCCGGACTGGAGCAAATCGATCTAGCCGACGGTATTATATATGTGTATAGCGATTATAAAGACTTCTCTACCCTGACACATGCTCTGGAAGAAAGAAAAATTGAAGTTTTAAAATCTGGCCTGACACGTATTCCCACCAATCCCCAGGAATTTACCGAAGAGCAACTGGTTGACATTGAAAAACTCATCGATAAAATCGAAGACGACGACGATGTGCAGGCAGTGTATACCAATATGGCTTAGTGTATAAGACTTCGTCTTTTATCTCATTTGATTTTTTAATTGACAATTAGATTTGACATTAGATTTGACAACTTTTTAAAAGTTGTCAAATCTATTGCCGTGTCCAATCCATTGCATAAAAAAATGCCACCCTTTCGGATGGCATTTTTATTATCGTTGTGAACTACTACTAGTAGATTCCAAGGTCTAACATAGCATTGGCTACTTTGAGGAAACCAGCAACGTTGGCACCTTTTACATAGTCAACATAACCTTCTTCATTCTTACCATGTTTTACGCACTGTTCGTGAATATTTTTCATGATTTCGAGAAGACGGGCATCAACTTCTTTAGCTGACCATGAAAGTTTCATAGAGTTCTGAGACATTTCAAGACCTGAAGTTGCAACACCACCTGCATTAGAAGCTTTTCCAGGGGCGAATAAAATTTTATTCTTGTGGAATACTTCAATAGCTTCGGGAGTTGAGGGCATATTAGCACCTTCGGCAACACAAATACAACCGTTTTCAACCAGTTTTTTTGCTTCGTCACCGTTAAGTTCGTTCTGAGTTGCACAAGGAAGAGCAACATCACATTTAACTTCCCAAGGACGTTTTCCTTCGAAGAAAGGAACATTAAACTGATATGAATAAGGTTTTACAACGTCATTATTAGAAGCTCTCAGTTCGAGCATGAAATTAATTTTATCTCCGCTGATACCATTTTCGTCATAAACATAACCATCGGGACCAGAAATAGTAACTACTGTACCACCCAATTCGGTTACTTTAAGAGCTGCACCCCAAGCAACGTTTCCAAAACCGCTGATAGCTACTCTTTTACCTTTAAAATCCTGACCTTTAGTTTTCAGCATTTCATGAGCAAAATATACGCAACCAAAACCCGTAGCTTCGGGACGAACAAGTGAACCACCCCAACTGAGACCTTTACCAGTTAAAACACCGCTGTTTTCACGAGCCAGTTTTTTATACATACCATATAAGAAACCAATTTCGCGACCACCTACGCCAATGTCACCTGCGGGAACATCAGTTTCGGGTCCAATAATTTTATGTAATTCGAGCATAAAACTCTGGCAAAAACGCTGAACTTCTGCATTGGATTTTCCTTTAGGATCGAAATCTGAACCCCCTTTAGCACCACCCATAGGAAGTGTTGTGAGTGAGTTTTTGAAAATCTGCTCGAAACCCAAAAATTTAAGAATAGATAAATTTACTGAAGGGTGAAAACGTAAACCACCTTTATAAGGACCAATGGCATTATTAAACTGAACACGGTATCCAAGGTTAACATGTACATTACCTTTATCATCTGTCCAGGGCACTTTAAATGTTAAAATTCTGTCGGGCTCAATGATTCTTTCAATAATCGCGGCTGACTCAAATTGAGGATTCTGATTGTAGGCATCTTCAATTGATTCGAGTACTTCGCGTACTGCCTGTAAATACTCCACTTCACCTGGGTGTTTCTTTTCAAGATTGTTTAATATTTGTTCTACATTCATCGCTGAAATTGTTTAAAAGTTTATGGCGCTAAATTATATATTTAAAACTTCTCCAAACCTGAATTCTATCATTAAATGATATGAGATATGTCAAGTTTTATACTTCTGACAACTAATTACTTACGTGAATATTTTTGCAATTTGAGTCTTAAACATATTTGCAATAGTAATAATCCAATTTATTAATTGATATATGTCAATAATTAGAGTAATTGCTCTAATTTTTACAGTTTTTATAAATAAAAAGCAATATATGATGTAGAACAGTTAAATTTTAGTGTTTTGTCAATTGCTAATTACTAATTTTGCAATAATACTATTTCTATGAAAGAAGAAAAACAAATACTTCAGTCAACACTTGTTGATCTTAACGAAAGAGCTAAAGAATTAAATTGTCTTTATGAAGTTGATGAGATTTTAAGAAATTACACTTCTCAGGTTTCGGAAGTTTTCTATCAGCTTACCAGAGTCATTCCCAATGGTTGGCAACACAATGAGATATGCAGAGCCCTTATTAAATATGATGATAAGGAATATAGTCTCGAAGAATTTAAAAAAACAGAATTAAAACAAAAATCCGCTTTCGAATGTTGCGGAAAACATGGCGAATTAAGTGTTTACTATATTAAACCTGTTAAACAAGAGCATCGCACTATATTTCTGAATGAAGAACAAAAATTATTAAATACGATAGCTCATAAGCTCCAGCAACATCTGGAGTACCGATATATGAAGGAACTGATTAGTCAAAACAATCAGCCCGTTTCAAATCGTAATTACCCGGGTATTACCGATTCAGAAAAAGAATATCTGAAAAGCCTTTTTCTAAACGAAGAACAAATTGAAATGATTACCAAAGTGCGACTAAGCTTCAGAAAAGGCGAAACCATCTGTAAGCAGGGAGCCCTTACAAACCATATTTTTCTACTCACCGGGGGTTTGTCCAAAGCATATCTCGAAAGTCCCCACGACAGCAATTTTATTTTCAAAATCATCAAACCCTATGATTTCATAGGACTTTCTTCTCTTTTTGGAGAAAACACCTATCAGTTTACCGTTTCGGCCTTACAAAACTGTTCTGTTTATTTGGTAGAGAAAGAGTTATTTCAGAACGTATTTTTTCAGAATCAGCCCTTTGCAAAAAATATCATGAAATGGTATTGTACAAACTATGAGAAGCTCTTATCCAAGATTTCAGATGTATCAAGCAAACAATCGCTGGGGCGTATTGCCGATGTCCTTTTATATTTATCTGAGTTCGTTTTTGTATCCACAACCATCGAAGGATGTATTTCCCGAAAAGAAATTGCCGAAATGGCAGGTCTTTCCACCGAAAGCGCCGTGAGAATACTTTCCGACATGAAAGCCGATAATATTATCCGGACAAATAAAAGCGAGATCGAAATCCTGAATATCAAAGTACTGAAAAACCTGAGTTTGTCGGTGTAAAACAATCCGATTTCTTATACTAATTTTATAATTGCATGAAATTCAATATTATAATTATTGTATTTATTATTGGATCGTTTAATGATTTAATAGCTCAAACCAACGGATTATCCGAAAGAATTTCATCGAAATTAAATATAGTTTTAGCATCTGAAATTGAAAAAATTGAAGATTCAAAATATTACACAGGATACTTGCCCTGGATTTATCAAGTAAAAACTATAGAACCATATTCAAAATTAATATCAGCATGTGAAAGCAAATTCGGAATTTGTAAAACTGACAAAAACAGGTTTACTTGGGAAAAAATCACAATAGATAATCATGATTTGAAACTAATAATTCGCATTTCGAAATGGAAAGAAAAAACTTCTAAAAACGGAGTTAGTTATTATGAAGTAAAAGGAAAACTTAATAAGGCATTATTATCTGGCGAGTTTTACAAAATTATGTTTTTCTTGTCGGAAGACGGAAAATGTTTTCTATGCGATGAAAACAACAGAAACAAATACATCGAATATTTTCAGGAAATAGTTAATAGTATAAACTAAAACATCTCCCGCATCCTTGATTATGGACAATAGTTCTACCTTATTTATGGTAGACAGAAAAGTTAGTGTTTTTAATCTGTTCCGTACCTAAAGGCACGGGAATCTAGCATTTTTAGTTTATATAAATATTTTGTCCTTACAGGACAATTATCAAAATCTTGACACATTCATTGATTTTAACTCAGGACGGAAGTTATTAAGGACTTAAGCAGGCAGTGCCTCCGTTAATGTATCAATAAGAAATATCAACCTTTCATCCAAACGAATTACATGCAGTCCCGTTAGGGACTAAATGTTTATAAAAACAAATCAAAACAGACTTCCGTGCCGTCAGGTACGGGACACTAACCAATGCTTAAAAAGGATTAGCAGGAATAACACACTTCGTTTAAAGATTTTATTAGCTAGTACTAATTCTGAACTTTTCTGCAAATAAGCTTTTCCAACTTCCACTTTTCGTTAGTCTTTTTAACCAAATATGTTCTACATTCATAATCACGTTTCTTTTGTACCGCAACAGAAATAAATGCTTTTTTATAGTCCCCATTAAAAATTGGTTTTGAGATCTTAATATAGTTAATAATCTTAAGTGGTTTTTCAGACAAATCAACACGTATGTCTGCGATACATTTCTCATCAATAATAAATGTGGAAGTATCTTCCAATTGGTTAAAGGCAAAAGTCAAGTCCGTTTTTTTGAAATACTTTTTTACCGCTTTCTCCCATATTTCATTAAATGCGGACATATCATTTAAATTATGATCTTCAATATGAGGCTGAATAGCTTCCTTATAAATATATGCAGAATAAGTACCGCTTATAATCATTTTTCCACCAACAGTATCAATAGCAGCTTTGTGTTTATTTGGTAAAGTATCGAAAACCATCAATTGATTAACGATCTCATAAAAAAGAGAATCTTTTAAACCGAAAGACTGAGCATGAGAATCTACCGAAAAAAGATTAGCTAAAGGAATTAAGAATATTAAGCAGTATTTTTTCAGTAAAGGCATTTTAGATTGCTGGTTTTTTAATTATACCCATATTCTTTTTACCGTCTATCATAATAGATAATGGTTCGCTAAAACGGACATGTCGCACATATTCGTTTTCGAAGACAGAAGGACATTTGTCAAGAAATTCTACATCGTATATTCCATCGTTAATGTAGGTATTAATAGTAAAATAACCAATACGAAACGAAGTAAGGTTCTGGAAAAAGTGTGTTCCCTGACTGGGGTCTATTCTAAAATTATTTAAACCCGACTCCACAATCACTCGCGCATTGCTTATCTGCGACCATTTAACGGGTATTCCCAACCAAGGATCACTGGAACCCCAACGCCCGGGGCCCACCAAAACATAATTCTTATCCTCAGCTATCATCTGGTTATTAATAACTTCTATCTGCTCGGCAATTTTAAGGGTATTGGCTGGTTTAAAAGAATCAGGACGCACATAAACAAAATCGCAGACATTATTAATAATGCCATTTCCCAATGACGATTTGGAAAATATAAGCACATCTTCTTCTTTAAACTCTTTTATATCGATATCAACAATTTCCTTATTCTCTACGATGGGCCTTACCTGTAAATAGCTAAAACTATAGGGTTGTCCCTTGGGAACATCCAAATTAACAGCAAACTCAATTTCGACAGGGTTCCCAATTTCCCGTTGTGTTAAGGATAAAAGTTCGTTCAGGATATCTGCCAGGGGAAAAACATTATGATTTAGAATTCCGGCAAATGTCAGTACTTTCATTCCACCTTCGTAGTAACCATCTCTTAAAACATTGTTCTGATAATCGTATGTTGACAAAAGAAAACGGGACGAGGGCTTTTCAAACACCTTCTTGATATCGAGTAATGCAATATTTATCCCATCATCAACGGATGGCGTAAAAGTATCGGGGTTAAGGTCGAGTGCATAAAACTGCTTCTGTGCATCACGCATAGCAGTTTCGGGAGAGGAAAGCTGTATCACTTTTTTGGGATACATAGGAGAAAACATCATGGTTTGTCCGCCATTTACGATATATTTCCCCAATCCATATGCGATATTCACAATCCCATCTTTGGGCGTTTCGGGTGGTATGGGGTAAAAATTAATGGACCGAGCAACACCAGAAAAGGTAGGATAGAAGTAATTATCCTGTTTTGTTCCACAAACTTCCTGTAGAATTATACCCATTTTCTCTTCATCAATCACATTCGAAGTAGCCGTCATATACGCTTTACTGCTTTTGAAAAAGACAGAAGCATAAACACTTTTAATGGCCTCGGTAAGTAATTTAATGGCTCCCTTGGAGTCGTTTTTCAAACAGGGAATCATATACGTACTATAAACTCCAGCAAATGGCTGATAATGTGAATCTTCCAGCTTACTTGACGAACGTATAGCGATGGGATTATTTGCAATAGATATAAAAGCATATAGTTCCTGCAAAACCTGACTGGGGAGACGAGCAGAAACAAATGCCTGTAATATTTCCTGATCATCTGCCTGAGACAATGCAACTTTGTACAAGTTATTGTTCTCCATAAACTCATCAAAAACATCAGAGCTTAATACAACCGTCCGGGGTATTGAAATTAATACATTGGGGTATTTATCGGACAAATTATACTTTTTGATCAGCATATCAATAAATGCCAGACCGCGGGCTTTTCCTCCCACAGATCCCTCACCCACTCTCGAAAAATTATAATACTCGTCAAAATTCTTACCTTCAAATTTGGCAATAACTCCTTTACCGCGGTATTGTCTGTATGTATCAATTACGTCGTATATAAACGAACGAACCTCATCAATACTATTAAAATAATCGTAGGTAAGATACTTCAACATTCGGGCAATTGAGAATAATGCCCTGGCATTCATCCACTTCGAAAAGTGATTTTGTTTTACATGAAATTCGATACAGCGATCGGGAACTTTAAGAATTTTCTCCTGTAAAGAACGTAAATCGGTTGCCCTGCATATTTCCTGTAATGTATCCGGATCACGGAATATAAAATCTCCAAAAGCCAGATGTGTAATAATATAATTACGTAATTCGATGGATAAACTTTTGGAATACTTATTTAAGAAAACTACACCTAGTTCTTTTGCTATCTGCGCATTTTCAATATCGCTCGACTGAAGCAGGAAGGGCATAAAAGGATCCTGAGCACGTATCTCTTTACATATCTTGATTCCTGCTTGTGCATCTTTCAGACCTTCTCTCTTAAAACTGATATCCGAAATCACCCCAATGAGATTATCCTTATATCGTTTAAACAACGTAATGGCTTGCTCATAATTGGTTGCCAGAATAATTTTAGGTCGCCCACGCATGACCATCATTCGCTGATGCTCGTTCACCCCTTCGGTCATTGATCGCTTAGATTGCTGAAACACAATCTTATATATATTAGGCAGATAAGAAGAATAATACCTTACAGAATCCTCCACCAACAAAATTGCCTGTACGCCAGAATCTTCAACATCCAGTTTCAGGTTCATCTGATCCTCAATCAGTTTAATAATTGCAAGCAATATATCGGTATTACCCAGCCAACAAAAAACATAATCGATAGCCGAAACATCTTCTTTTTCAAGCATCAGCGAAACTTCGCGAGAAAAAGGAGTAAGCACCACAATTGGTTTATTAGGATACTTACTTTTAATGTCTTTAGCCAGTTTAAAAGCAATCACCGACTCCACCGTAAGCATTGTAATAATCAGATCTATAGAATCTTCTTCCATGATTCTGTATGCATCACGAATGGTATTTGCTTGCAGAAACATAGGTGGGTATCGAAGATTGAGCGAATAATATTCGTTAAACACCTTCTCATCAATTCTACCATCTTCTTCGAGCATAAATGAATCGTATGCATTACAAACCAAAAGAACTTTATAAATTCTTTTCTGCATCAATTTATCAAAAGAAGTATCCGAAAAGGTATACCGCTTCGACTCAATTATTTTTCTATAATTCTGCATCATACCTATTTAAGTTTTATCAGAAGATAGCCATCCAGCTGAGAAGCATTAGTAAGATTTTTTCCATCAAAATTCCCATAAATAACACGGAAAAACGTTTGTGCCAGAAATCTGTTATTGTCTGTAGTCACTTTCATATATCCCGAAGGCACCATATAAGAAGAGTCTCTTTTAATCTGGAAAGGAATACTGGAAATCAGATTTCCAACTTTCACTGTTTCAATAATACTGTCATTCAACGAAAAGACAATAAGTGCCGTATCAGTTTTCACTTGTACCGAAAATTTTTCATTTTCATTCAAATTCTTCTCTACATAAAATATTTTCGAAGTATCCGGATAAGTGTTAAAATAAGCATTAAATGGCAAGTAGTAATTGTATCCCGAAATATCTACCAGATTATTTAATGAAGACTCTCCAACAGTCAGATAAACAAGGCTATCGCCATACAAACTATTGCTATCAGACAGGCATTCAATTAATAGATGATCGATTATAGGGTTGGTTGAACTATATCTCCAAACTTTCACACTATCCCACTCCAAAGTATCAATATTTACATTAAAATATTCTTTAAACGGTTCGTGTCCATAATTTTCCAGAATAAAATTTGTTTCAGCAACCAATTCGTTATAATCTCCAAATTCGATTTTTTTCTCATTGGGATTATATATTCCATTAGTAAGTTTTTCATATTTATTCAAGATGTTTTCAAAGCGCATTAGTTGACTGTATTTAGAAACCTGAAAAGCACTCCACGGTCCCACAACAGAGAGAAACGCAAGCACTGCCAAAGAAGCAGGAATCATTTTAATATCGCGGAATCGCTTCATCAACAAATATGTCATGATAAAAAGAAGCCAAAAGCCCATAATCATAACAAAATATCTGTTTTCTGTAAAACCGTAATCGGATACTCTTTTGAAAAGCGACAAAAAGAGAATGGCAATTAAAGGCCATAAAATATAAGGGAAAAAACCTACAAAGAAACGCACATACGTATTAATCTGGGATGTTCTGATGGGATACACTACCAGAAAAGTAAAAATGGTGAGTACTGAATATCCCATGATTAAGCTGGATACCCATCCATGAGGCCAATCCCACATTACAATTACTTTAACAAAATAAGCGTATAATATGAGCGTATATAAAATAACAATGGGAATCAGGATAAACTGTACAAATATCCTCAGGGTATTGGAATACTCTAAATTGGCGTTCAGTTTTTCGAAGTATTTTGGGAGGGCTGAAAGAAAAAACCAGGTTCCGAAAAATACGGTAATGATAATCCAAAGCTGAGCATATCTCTTTCCGTCAATATCCACGTCAAACAATTCGTCTATTGCAACCAGAGCTAATGCCACAGCAATAAAAAGGATCATACCATACAAGGCAGTTCTTAAGAATCGGGTAAGGAGCATATTACCATACTTCCAGAAACCATTATTTTGTCTAATTCCGATATATGGAGCAAGTAGTATTAGTAAAATATTCATAAATAAAAAGACTGCAAAACGGATATAAATCTGTGTATGATCGTTATCCGGCAAGGAAAAGAAATAAAGCAATATAAAACCCAATCCAGCTAGATAAAAAAGGTTTCTCAGTTTTGTCTGAACTTCGAGTCTTTCAGAAAGAAGCTGAATAGCTACAAAAAATGGAATACCCTGAATAATAGCAAAAAGCGATTTAAACAGCCAGGGGCTATCATTATACAAATATGATTTTTCGGTAATAATAAACAGAAGAATTGTCGCAATAAATGATAATCCGATAGATACCGGAAACCGGTATAACGTATTCATTGTTTTTCTGGATAAATATTTTCCACTGGGTAGTTTCATATCCGTTTTTTTTAAAGATAGTTATTTTTTCAATTCACTCAGCCATTTTTTAAGATCCTGCCCCATTTCATTGGCAGTCTGATACCGGTTTTGTATCCCTTCCTGAAGATATTGCCTAACGACTTCAGCAGATAACATATTGGGCGGTTTCGGGAATCCTTTTTTGGCAGAAGCTTTCAATAGAATATTATACAGAGGAAGAGGAATCGTATCGTTTTTAGGTAAAGGCACGTTAAGTTGCATTGCGAGTACCATGAGCGAATTACAATGACGGAAAGGGTATCTGCCAGTCAAACACTCGTACATTGTGACTCCAGTACTGAAAATATCTGATGCAGGACAAAGCAGACTAAATTTGCCCGTTATGAGTTCAGGGGGTGAATAAATCATGGAAAAATTCTTGATATTAAAACGGATTTTCTGCGTATTCACTGCCTGCCCAAAATCAATCAAGCGAACAGTGGGATTCTCAATATCTTTTCCAATAAGTATGTTCGAGGGCTTAATATCGCAATGTAAAATTCCCCTTGAATGAATGTGATCGAGAATATCACAAAGCTGAACAAAGACTTTAACAATAAACTCCCGTTTCCTGGACTTTTTCCAGAAACGCAGTCGATTTAGCTGCCCCATATGATATCCGTCGAAATACTCAGTAACAATAAAAGGCTCCGGATCGATCCCTTTTTCAAGATACTGAACTATACCAGGAAAATCGAGATTCAACTCGGCTTCAGCCATAAATTGCTCTATGGCAGATTCCTCGGCATGATACCGGGGATGAAGCGTTTTAATGATTACCGGCTTTTGATCTGAACTTCTAAACGCCTTATAAACTTTCGAAAACCGGGCATTATCCTGCCGTTTGTCTTCTACCGGAGACAATCTCTCGTAATCCGAAAGACCTCCTTTGTAGATCATATTATGTTAAATCCTCCGAAAAATCAAGTCCCAGACCCATTTCATTTTCAGCCACCCCTTTTAAGGATTTATCTGAAGCATTATCGGCTGGAATTTTCTCCTTTGTTGTTTCATTTTCAAAAACCAGGGTTTCTTTGTCGCTCGTTTTTCTTACAACGGGCTTCACCACTTTTGGTTTAGGAAAAAGCTCGTTTCCGACCAATTCCAGTTTGTTTGAGCGCATAAACATTCCCAATTCAATAGCACTGGTGATATCTGCAATATTTATTTCAATTTCCCACTCGTCATTCATTTTTCGTGGGATTACAGTGAATTCCAACTTATTTTCAATACAGTATTCCATCAATACTTGCATATTTTTGCTTTTCAGAAGGACTCTTGGCTTATTACTATTCTCCATGATATTTTTTTTGCAAAATAACAAAAAAAGGCACAAAGTTTAAAACTTTATGCCTTCCTTATTTTATTAAAAAAACCTATTCTACAACCAATTTAGTTGTATAAGTATAATCAGCATATGTCATCTGAATGAAATATACTCCTTTACCTGAAAGTTGTGACATAGGAATATCAATATTTTGCTGTCCTGCCAAATAATTCTGATCACTTAAAGTAAGTACATGACGTCCCAAAACATCTTTAACTTCCATTTTAACATGACCATTTTCGGGCAATGAAAAAGATACCTGTGACATATCTCGGGCAGGATTGGGGAATATGCTAAACTGTAGTTCATCAAGGAAAAATTCTTCGGCGGATAAAGTATAATTATCCATCACGATATTATCCAGATAGAAGCTATTTCCACCATTACCGGTAAATTCGAAACGTAAACGCAGATTAGTAGCTCCTGCTGCAAGATAAGTATGAATGCTGATTGAATCAGTTTTCCACTGACTGACATCTGAAGGAACAAATTCGGTTTCAACAGGGCTGGCGGTTTCAAGCTGAGCACCCGAACGGGTCCATTTAATAGCCCACGTTTTCCCACAATCTGTTGAAGCTAAAATTTTAAATTTATCGTATGCAGTGTCAGCTTCTGACAGTATAGTACCTGCGGTAATTTTACCAGCATATGCATAGCTGAATTTAAGTCTCAGCGTACGGTTAGTATTCAGTGTAGTAAGATCATAACCGGGAGTTGAAATAGCATCAATACTATTGGCAGTGTTTCCAGTAAAATTGCTGATACGCATACACCTTACACCTTCAAAAGCATTAGGTGTGAACCATTCCCACGCATTGCCTTCTTCGTTATAATAAGCCCAATCGCCATTCAGTCCATTTTCAAAACCTTCGTAAATGGGAGCAGTTGCAATAGCTGTAGGATCATAAACATAAATATAGGATTGTTTTGAAATACTATCAGAGCCATAACTATTAGCCACTTTAAGGCTTACACTATATACGCCCGGAGTATCAAAGGTAACAGCAGGAGCTGCAACATTAGAAGTGGCAGGAGTACCTCCTTCAAAAGTCCATTCGTAATCTGTTGGAACACCATTGAAAGATCTATCGTTGAATGTAATGGTAGTTCCTGCACAAATAGCTGTAGAAGTGGTATTAAAATCTGACTTGGGTGCGCAAACTACAGGAGTTGAAATATCAAGTACTCCGGTTGCTATAAGATTTTCGACCGACCATAAATTTCTTCTGTCACCTAGCAAAGTAGCATCAATACGCGCTTTCTGGCCTACAGTAAAAATATTGGTGCAATAACCAAATTGATAATCCATGTAATTCTCTACCATGTCTGGTTCTTCGGGAGTCTCGGTACAAGTATTATTTACACCCGGTGTGATACATGCCAATGAAGTATTCTGACTGGCAACAGCTACCGGTGGAGTATCTGAAACTTCGTCTCCATTAGGAGCCAAAAAAGTATGACATCCACTAGAAGCTGGAAGTAGACCAAACATCAGGTTTTGGAAAGGATGATAAAGATTGAAATAATGTCCTGATTCGTGGGTAAAAGTTCTGTTAAGCGAATTAATAGGCATACCGGCCATATTCTCGGCAGTTCCGATAGAACCCACACCATCATGACGAATAAGTACTCCGTCAATATCGGCGTCACCACCTGTCAAAGCCTGTGATAAGGTATTGCTGGGAGGAAATGGCGACATTCCACCAATAAATGCGCCGTCTGGTAAAGACATTCCTTCGGGATAGATAAAGCTTACTGTAAACACATTCATATATTTATCTGTAGGCCAGTGATATTCTTTCATTGTAGCAAAATAAGCATAGTCAGTTTGTGTATCAAAATGACGGACAATACCATTGGTACAATTTCCATCAGGATCTATCGTAGCCAGACGGAATTCTATCTGATTGTTTGCAGCTCTTGGTTTAAACAAAGGAAAAGTTTCTGAAGTATCAGCATTTTGCAAATTATAATCAATGTTTAATTTTTCAATCGCATCAAGAATTTGCGCATCACTAATGTTTTCAGGTCCATAACGATGAATCACATGAACCACCACAGGGATAATCCTGCGACCATTGATTAAAGTGTCCGTTTTGGTGAGCATTTCTTCATCCATTGCATTGATAAGCATCTGCATACCTTTTTCGTAATACAAATATTGATCTATCAACACAGGGTTTTCAGCAACTTTCTGCTGTAATAAAAACTCATCGGCCATAAATGGACGCTTTTCCTGCGAATTCACTACTGATGACGTAAACATCAGAATCATAGCAAGTAAAAAAGTAACATTTTTCATAGTCTTAATCATTTTGTTTTCGTAAAGATATATGAATTTTTGAATAAGCTAAAAAAAAATTCAAAAAAAATATTAGGCTCTCATATTACTGACCAACTGACTTTTATAAGAATTTAATCTTTGATTACATATCCACGAATTAGCACGAATAAATTCTACGCCATTATACCGAACGAAACAAGCCAGCAAATAAATAACGTGGAGGCACTAAGCGGATATCCGTTATCTATTCGGGCATTTCCCCCCTCTTTGCATCGCAGAGAGGGGCCGGGGGTGAGTCTATAATCGAGATTCAGAATATTCATAAAATATTCGAAAA
>PHDH01000048.1 GCA_002840935.1 Bacteroidetes bacterium HGW-Bacteroidetes-21
TGGGAAGGCTATTACCCCGAAGAGCTTCACATTAAGTATGTGACCAATGGAGTTCATTTTCCCACATGGGTTTCCAGATCAGCACTGGAACTTTATAAAGAGTATCTCGATCCACAAATTGAGGAAAAACAATACGTCCGGGCTATCTGGAACAAGATACAAGAAGTTCCCGACAGCGAAATCTGGGCATTACGTCAACAACTTCGACAGAATTTGTTTGTATATCTCCGGCATAAAATGATGAATAATCTTCAAAATCGTCAAGAAAGTCCAAAGCTTACACTGGAGAGAATCGAAAAATTAAACGAGAATTACTTAACCATTGGTTTCGCTCGTCGATTTGCCACATACAAAAGAGCCCATCTGCTTTTCAGAAACCTGAAAAGATTAGCAAGTCTGGTTAATAATCCCGAACGGCCCATCCAATTCCTTTTTGCAGGAAAAGCACATCCCAGCGACAAAGCTGGTCAGGATATTATTCGAAGAATAGTCGAAATATCACAAATGCCTGAGTTTATTGGTCGTATTATCTTCATCGAAGATTACGATATGGATCTTGCTAAAATGCTCATTCAAGGTGTTGATGTCTGGCTTAACAATCCTACACGCCCGCTCGAAGCTTCCGGCACCAGTGGCGAAAAAGCCATTATGAACGGCGTTGTTAACTGTAGTGTTCTTGATGGTTGGTGGGCCGAAGGATATATACAAGGAGCTGGTTGGGCGTTAAAAGAAGAACGCACATACAACAATCAGGATTTACAAGACGAACTAGATGCAGAAACTTTATATCATTTGTTTGAGAATGAAATTGCTTCCGCCTTCTATCAAAGAAACAACGAAGGAATTTCCGAAAAATGGGTTTCGCATGTCAAAAATACGATTTCAGGAATAGCGCCTCAATTTACCATGAGAAGACAGTTAGATGATTATTACGATCGTTTTTACACCCCCATGCTGGAACGCCGAAAAGTATTGTTCAACAACGAATGCGAAGCCATACGCAATCTGGCAAACTGGAAACAAAAAATTCTTATTTCGTGGGAAAGCATTGAAGTTGTCTCGGTCGAAATTCCCGACTCTACTGTTAAACCCCTGTTACTGAACGAAACATTTAAAGCCAGCATCGTGCTTAACCTGCACGAACTCGATAGCAAAGAAATCGGAGTTGAAATAGTGTTCGGACAAAAGGAATTTGATGTTGTAAAAACAATCCATTTTGTTGAAGAAATGAAAGCGTCTGAAAAGCATAACGGATGCATTGAATATAGCTGTAGCATTCCTGTCAATCGCTCTGGTGTGTACGATTATTCATTCCGTATTTACCCGAGAAATCCCCTGCTTAAATACAGGCAAGATTTTCCCGTTATTAAATGGATTTAACCTGTATTATGACGTCTTTCCCGCATAAACAAAAGATTTTAAACGATCCCGTTTACGGTTTCATAGATATGCCTACAGGTATTAATCTCGAAATTGTTGAACATCCCTGGTTTCAGCGGTTACGTCATATACGTCAGTTGGGATTAACTTTTATGGTATATCCCGGAGCTATTCACACCCGTTTTCAGCACGTTATTGGCGCTTATTATCTTATTAATCAGGCCATTTCGGAGATTCGCAAAAAAGGATTTGACATCAGTCCTGCCGAAGAAGAAGCGCTAGGAACCGCCATATTACTTCATGATATCGGACACGGACCGTTTAGTCATGCTCTAGAATATTCGCTGTTGGATGGCGTCTCACACGAAGTTATTTCTCAAGCCATCATGCAGAAACTTAACGGTATGTATGAGGGAAAACTAAGTATGGCCATCGACATTTTTCGTAACCAATACCACCGCCTTTTTCTTCACCAGCTCATCAGCAGTCAACTGGATATGGACAGACTGGACTACTTGAAACGGGACAGCTTTTTTACCGGGGTAAGCGAAGGAATCATTGGTACCGAGCGTATCATCAAAATGCTCACCGTACACAACGACAATCTGGTGGTAGAGGCCAAAGGTATTTATTCTATAGAAAAATTTTTGATTGCCCGCCGGTTAATGTACTGGCAGGTATATTTGCATAAAACCGTATTGTCGTCGGAACAACTTTTAATTAAAATAATTAAGCGGGCACGGCAACTCATACATAACGGCCAGTCGTTGTTTGCGCCTCCTGCCCTCTCCTATTTTTTATCCCACCCCATAGCTGCCAGCGAATTTATTTCCGAAAACAAAGTTTTTGAAGGGAAAACGGCCATTGAACTTTTTAATGCCATTGACGACAACGATATATTTACTTCAGTAAAAGTATGGCAAAGTTCTAACGATATTGTACTGTCGACTCTTTGCAAAATGCTGATGGAACGCAGATTGTTGAAAATTGAAATGCAACGAAATTCCTTTAACAAAGACATCGTAACACAGCAAAAAAAAGAAGTTGCCCAACATATGAAAATCAGCGAAGAGGATGCCGAGTACTTTGTATTTACTGAAAAAACGACGCATTACGCTTACAATCCAGACGACGAACGCATCAATATTTTGCATAAAAACGATGATCTTCAAGACATCTCAGAAGCTTCCGACATACTGAATATCAGCGTTCTGTCGAAGAATGTGATAAAACATTTCTTTTGCTATCCGAAATTGTAAATTATTTATTCAATCTCTTCAAAAAACTAGCATAAAAAAACCGGTTCAAAAAAAGAACCGGTTTAAGTGAAAATAGAACTTGTCGCATATCTATTTTCGTTTTCTTTTCATCAAAAGAACTTCTTTGCAATTCGGGTCCAAGCCCCAGGAAGAAGATCTAAGCTGGTAATTTCCAGCGCTATCAACCCGACAATAATAAGACAACTCCATCGTGTTTTTGCCCTGTTTATCAATCTGAAATATCGCAAAATATGTTTTAGCATTTCCTGTAAATATATTGAATTCCAATCGATCGGGGCTATCCGAATACCATTCAAAATTTCCTATAGAGTCGGGATTTACACTATTCATTACTTCCATTACACAATAAGGTATTTGTCCGGCAAAAGAATAGTTAAGCTTATTCCCTTTATAAATAGTGTGATTATCCCAAAGTAAAAAATATCCTTCGGGGTTAAAACTGGAGACCTCGGTAAAACTGTTATTCACTAACTGATATCTGGTTACCGTTTCTACTTCCCAACTCCCGGAGAGTTTTCGGGTATAGAATTTATCATCTTTTGAGCAAGATACCAGAACGGATGCTATAAGTAAAACGGTTACTATATTTTTCATAATCAATCAATTCTTGTTGAGTTAATACAAAACTTAATTCCCACAATTAGACTTAAGCCAGAGATATCGGATTTCACAAAATCATCTGGATGTTTTTCATAGTAATTACTCCAACTTTGACCCAGATTAATATACTCGTTATAATCCGTAGGCAGTTCCCAGGCTACATCGTTGGTTATACGGCCATTATTCAAATCCGTGAGTTTATCTTTGGCAAGATCCCCTTTTAACTGGTAGGCCATTTTTGCAAAAACACAAAAACTTTCATTCACAGGAATTTGAGCTTTTATTGCAAACATCGGTCTGGTACTTACAATAGCACGATAAACTCCATTCAGGTTATTTCCTGCATGATAAGAAATGCTTCCATCCGCGTATTCGTAGTTCGTATTTAAAATCACCGTTGCAAAGCCCAATCCAGCATAAGCAAAAACACCGAAATTGTTTTCACCAACAAAGCCCAACCCGACTTCTGTAGTCCAGTTACTATAAGACATAGTAAGATTCCTTTTATCTCCATTGGTCAAATTGACGGTTTTGTTTGACCAGTATTTTGTATAAGATTCACCAAACGAGACCACTTTTAAATCGTAACCCACATTAAAATGAAAACCATTTCCTACTTTAAAAGGTTCCATATCAATGCCATTAACAACATTATAGGATGTGGCAAAACTTTCAAAGCTGGTCCATTTTACTGTGCTAAACATATACCCTGCCTCAAAATTAAACTGCGCCTGCGCAAAAAATGGAAAAGCCAACATAAGTAATACAATTGTTTTTTTCATATCAGTTTCCTCCCCTTCCAATTAAAAATGTAGCGGCAATAGAAAAATTAGAATTTTTGAAAAGATAATCGGTCGTTACAAGACCATTTTCCAACTCCAGTTCCATAGGAAGAAAGAATAGTTGGTATTGAGGCCTCAGGTTAAAAGAAAAACCATCAGAAAAGGGAAAGTGAAAATTCACAAATACGGTGGCTCCAAAATTCATTTTACTTCCCAGAAACATGTTCTCGTACTTAGCAGAAGAAAGAGAATCGCTGGCACAATTTATTTTATAAACTCCATATTTTGCAAAATCCATAGAGAACCCCATTCGATGCTCATCGCCAATAGGAAAAAAGACCCCGGTATTAAAGGAGTTTAAACGATACTTGATTTTTGCAACAGAATTCACACCATTCTCAACAAAATCCGTTTTCGAAATAGCATGTCTGTTGGTCCAAATAAATTCTAATCCAAATTCCTCACCAAAACCCCATCCCAAAGTAACTCCACCTGCAATATTTGGAAACTGAAGTTCGCGTTGTTTACTTTCGTGTGTTCTGTTGAATTCAAAAACAATGTTTTGAAAATTTCGGGCAGGACTAAAATATCCATAGCCATATCCAAAACGAAAGCCTGACTGTGCTTCTAACAAAGACACAAAACTCAACAGGGAAATTAAAATTATGGCAACTTTTTTCATATAATAAAATTTTAGAAAAGTCAGACAGGAGTATTACCTGTCTGACCATTTTTTTCATTAATCTAAAGCTACACGACAGAACCAAATGGTCTTTCCGGATTTATCCGAACCAAAGAAAACCAGTTTATTATTTCCTCCTGTTTGAAGAAATGGAAATTTGGGATCCAGATAATAATCTGCTTTTTCAACTTTACCAATGTCAATAAAATCACCAACCGCTGCATTGTTTAAGTCTATCTTTGAGAGACGAGCGTAGGTAAGAGGTTTAGGATTCCATGCGGCGATTCCTTTTAATTCTCGAATCATCCAATAGGTTGTTTTACCATCGGAGGAAACAAGAAAATTTTGTGGTGCTCCTGCCGATTCAGCATATTTATTAGATTCTTTGGTATCGACGCCATACTGGGCTTTCAACACGCCTTTATTATCGAAATGAAATGCCAGTACATCTTTAAATTTATTTCCTTCTTTTGAAGGATCAAAATTTTGTCCTGATACAAAAAAGTCCCCATTTGAAGCTATATAATAATTAGCTATTTCGAATTTTTTCCCTTTGTATGCAGGTGATTTTTTCTGGGTTGGAGGTGTTTTAAGTTTAGCTTCAAAATCGTCCATATTTGTTGTAGAAATATATTCGACTTTATTTTTCGCAATTTTAATCAGTTGAACACCTGTAAATTCTTTACTTTTTGCAGGGCCGAACAAATAAACATCTCCATTAGAGTTATCATGTATTAGTTCATCTATGGTCCACTCGTTTACTTTCCCTGAAATAGTTAACTCATCAATCAGATTCATTTTATTATCAACACAAACATAACGAAGGTTATTCATGTTTGGATCGGTATATTTTTTACCTGCATTGTAAGGTCTGAAAATTACGGCAAACTTACTGATAGAAGGTGCATTTTGGTCTTCAGCGTCATTTGAAATAACACGGGTAATGCAAGGCCAGTACAAGTAATCAAAGTTGACAGGAATTTCTTTTACCAATTCGAGGTCTTTGTTGAATTTCATTACAACAAAATTCTTGTTTTGCATAAACTGATTTGTATTATCTGCCTTGATATCAGCAGAAGTTGCTTTGAGTCCACATACAACATATATATCACCCGTCACATCGTCTTCTGCATGAGAATAATAAAACAGTTTACGCCCATCATCTGTTTTTGGCTTAACTTTTTCAAGTATTTCAATTTCTTTGTGATATCCTAGCAGCAACCAATCATATTTGTAAGTAATTTTCTTCTTTTTAAGTACTAACGTTCCTGCAAGGTTGGGTTCAACATAATTTCCCATTACAGAATACAATTCTCCGTTAAATTTAAACCATGAATATTTGGTTTTTGCTTGTTCCACATCCAGTTCAAGGTCCTTCATATCAACATACTTAAAGTCGTTGTCGAAAATGTAGGTCTGAAATTTCAGAAGCTTTTCGGTTGCTTTGGTTACATAAGTTAATAAATACTGATTATTTGAATATTCTACCCAGCCCAGAGTACCTCTTTTTGCTTTTCCAGAAATTTCATAGGTGTTCTGGGCTTCAATTTTCTGACCATACAATCGATTTCCAAGTCCTGTAATAAACAAGACTACGACAAATACTGCGACAAGTTTTTTCATAAGATTTAAGTTTTTAAATTAATATCTTACAAAGCTACATCGCTCGCAATTGCTGCAACATAGAGCAATAGTCGTATTTTACCTACGACTATTTACGTAGGTCAAACTAAATTATTTTGAATAGCATACCGAACAATAGAGGCCACATTTTTTGCTCCAATTTTTTTCATAATATTGGTTCGGTGTGTATCTACAGTTCGTGGACTAATGTGCAATTTTTCTCCAATTTGCGTATTCGAAAAACCAGAAGCAATAAACTGAATAACTTCTTTTTCGCGTTCGGTAATTTCGACTAAAACAGATTCTGACGAGGGATTCTCTTTTTCAGCCAATAACTGTTCTGTAATTTCTCTGCTATATGCTGTTTTCCCTTTGTGTACTTGCTGTATTGCATTTACCAGTTCATCCTGATTGACATTTTTAAGGAGATAACCATCCATTCCCGATGACCGTGCTTTTTTAACCATTGAAATTTCGTCGTGAACTGTAAGAGCAATAATTTTAATCTGAGCATTTACTTCTTTTACTATTTTTGATGTTTCCAATCCAGAAATTTCCGGCATATCAATATCCATAAGTATTACATCAGGAGTTATTGTTTTAATAATTTCCAATAATGTATAACCAGATGAAACTCCTGCTATTAATTCAATATCATTGATGCCGGTAAGCATTTTTTCCATTCCTGCAAGAATCAGTTCGTGATCGTCGACAATAATAACTTTAATTTTGGCCATAGATTGGAATTTTTACACTGGTTATCAGTCCCTTTTCGGGACCGTTTTCATAATTTAGGCTTCCATTTAAAACAGATACTCTGGCTTTGATATTTTTTATTCCAATACCATTCTCGGTATCAGCCGAAATTATACCTCTGCCGTTATCCTCAACTCTTAATATCCATTCGTTGGAAGTCTTATACAATTGTATTATTACTTCACTTGCCCCACTGTGTTTAATAATATTACCAATCAACTCCTGACAAATCCTAAAAAGACCATTCTCTACCAATTGAGGCAATCGCTCCAACGCTCCCAGGATTTCAAATTCTGCCTCTATGCTTGTGTTTTTGAAACTTCGGACGACTAATTCATTCAAAGCTGTTGACAATCCGGCATCCTGAAGAGATCGTGGCATCATTTCGTGTGATATGGAACGAAGCTCAGTACAGGCATCATTTAGTATTTTCATGGAAGAAGAAAATAATTCGCTTTCACTTTCCATAATTTGACTTGTTTTACCAAGCATCCCAAAATTAATTGAAGCTGCTGATAAAAGCTGGCCGATACCGTCATGAAGATCCCGCGCAATTCTGGTTCTTTCTTTCTCTTGCATATCGATGACTGTTCTCAAACGATTTTTCTCTTCTTCAAGCAATTTTTCCTTTAAAATTCTCTTATGTCTCTGTCTAATAGCAAAAATAGTAATCAAGGCCGAAAGAATTATCATTAAAGAGAGTATGATCGCGCTCCACATTTTTATTTGAAACGACGCCATATCGGCCTTTTGTTGGATAATTTTTTGTTCTGCCAATCTTTTTTCAGCGTTTAACAATTTTAAATCATTCTCGTTTTTTTCGCTTTGATATCTGGCTTCAATTGTGCTAGCATTTTTTATGCTTTCTTGATCCGTTAAACTATCGGTAACTTCTTTAAAGACTTTATGCCAAATAAGTGCTTCTTTGTAGTTGCCCAATTTTTCATACGAATCAGCCATTCCTTCGGAAGCTTTAATTTTCTGTTGTGGAACTTTTGCCTCTTCTGCCAATTTCCAGCTTTCGGCAGATGCCAATAAAGACTCTTTGTACTTACCCATATTATAATACAAAGACGAAATATTATTCAAAGAAATGGAGATCAGCCGTTTATTCCCCAATTCTCTTCGGATAGTCAAAGCCTTGTCAAATAATTCTAACGCCCGATTGTAGTTTTGTGTTTTTTTATACTGTATTCCCAATTGGGTAAGTATATCGGCATATTCTGTATTAAAACGGTTATTATATTTTAAATTCAAGCTATTGATTATTTGCAATGCCCGGTTGTAATATCCTATTGAAACACTGTATTCTTCCTTTTTAAAATAAATTTTACCCAAAGCAGTAAGCACATTTGAGGTTCCCAAAAAACCGGTTACAACAACTCTCTCGTCCTTTAGTTTAGTAAGTGCGGTAAATAATTCTAACGCCTTAGAATATTGTTTCTGAGATTTATTTACTTCTCCCATATTCTCAAAAATCATGGCAATATTAAAAGACGTTATCGCCTCGGAGTTTAAAACAAAATTCAACAAGCTACTATCGCAATTCCTTTTCACAAAATCATTTAACCTTAACGCTTTCGTATATGAATCCATAGCCATTGCGAAGTCTCCCAAATAATCCTCTGCACTTCCCTTATTTGAATAAGAAGAAGATAATCCAAGGTAAATCTCGTTTTTATAACTCTCTAAATAATCTTTATAAGCCAAAGACCACCATTGAATTGATTTTTCTAATAACTCGAGAGATTTAACGTAATCCCCTTTTTCCATAAAATAAATGGATTGACTATTGTAAGTATTCCCCAAAAAATAAATGTTGATATACCTCTCTCTTGCCGTAAGGTTCTTTTTTTCAAAAAGATTAGAAAAGCATAAGTTACTAAGTAGAACGTTTGTTTTATAAGTAGAATCAAAATCTTCGTATTGCAGATTACGAGCATATTCATGTAACGCATTCAATCCAATAGTATCTGAATGATGCTTATTATATACCTGCAAAAGACTATCATTCTTGCTTGAAGAAAATAGCAGGCCAGGCACAAATATTAGCCATAGTATGAATAGCTTATTTAACTTAACGAAACTTTTAATGACCACCTTAAATTCAATTTTCAATGAATTTTCAAAAATACTAACATTTTGCCTAAAATCGTGCTGTGATATCACATTAAAAATCCTAATTCACTTCGTTAATTAATGCATTTATTGTCATTTTTTCTGATAATCTATCCTATCACGACCTTACCAAATTGCATTCGTTATTATATGAAATAGTCTTTTATTTCTTAAGAAAAGTAAAACAAATACACCATTATTTTTTCTTTGCTCTTCCATTTTACGTACAGATACGGATATCAAATCAGTACTTATACTTACTATCTCTTTCTTTTCTGGTAGTTACTTTGTATCAGATCTTTCAATCGAAAAAAAACAGAGTGAAAACTAAAAAAAGAAATTATGAAAAAAATAATTGTTCTCTTAGGAATCCTATTGCCAAGCTTACAAATCAGTTCTCAGACAGTAAAATACAGCATTGTAGAAAAAAATCCCGACCTCTACAAAAAAACGGTACTCAGTATAGACCTTTTCGATGCAGACTTGTGTGTGGGTGCAACTTTGGGCATGGGATTGCGTCTAGAAACTCAGGTAGCCAATTTTGTACCATGGGTTCAGTATAAATTTTCCTATCTTGATGGCAACAATTCAGATTTTATTGATATCAAGCCTGCTGCGGGCTTACATAATCAAAAACTGTTGGAAATCGGATCGACCTGGTTTTTTAAAGATAAGAATACCGACTGCAGTGTGAAGGTTGTACTACACTCCCAGTCATCTTCCAGTACCAGTAGAGGAGTAACTACAACCACCACTTACAGTAAATATGTGGATGTTCCCTCCTCGAAAAAAAGCATGCTCGGAGTAGATTTCGGTTTACTTCGAAGTATGAGAAGTATAGAACTGGATCATAGTTTGGGTGAAGACGACTGGCAAAACCCATGGTGGTCGTACGAAACACCCGACGGAAGCCTTCATGTTCCCATTTTTGATGCCGGCTCAGATAATGGCTCGACACCTCAACCCGCCGGTTCACAATGGCTCCCCGGAACAAACTATAATTCTAATACGATATTCCTCGGTCTGCGAAGTAGAAAAGTGATTAATACAGTTATTAATGCCGAAGGCTGGGGAAAAAAGTTTAATAAATCAATCACTGATTTCTATTTTCAACTAATGTACGCTCCCGATTCAAAGCTGGAAACAATGCTTGACAAAAATGGTAAAGAATGGATCCTGGTTCCCAACTCTAAAAAAATGAACCGGAATCTGGGCTGGCGCATTGGACTCAATTACAAACGTTTCAATTTTTTGCAGGCTACGGTTGAACTGGGATATAAACCCGGACCGAAAATTAAACTCAAAGGAACTCTCGATAATGGATTTTACCTGGGGATAGGAATGGGTTTTTTTATTGGAACAAAGCATCGTTTTTTAAGCAATTCTCAAGCGTCATAAACAAAGACTTCAGTTTACAAATTTCAAAAAGAGATAATCATTCTCAGATGAAAAGGCCCTCTTAGGGCTTTTTTAGTTATTTGATGAGTAATCCGTACAGATATTAATCAAAATCCGTTTATTTGCAGAACCATTTTTATCCCAAAAAAATAATGAGATTATTTTATTTACTAATACTGTTTTATCCTTTTTTAAATGTTTCTGCTCAGGACCAAAAACTGGTGGATAGTTTAAATAACGAAATAAAGAAAGCCAAACATGATACTGTAAAAATCAGATTATTAAACGAATTAGCAGCACATTATGTTTTCACAAAAACACCCGAAGCCAGAAAACCCGCTACAGAAGCCCTGACGCTTGCTGAAAAACAAAAAGATTTTAAAGGGCAAATGGATGCATTAATCCGTTTGGGTATTATGTATTACAGAATAAGTGAATACGATTCTTCACTAATCATATACAAAAAAGGTCTTGCTATTGCTGAAAGCCAAAAAGATACCACCAGAATCCTTAAGTACAAAGGAAATTTGGCTCTATCACTAAGTAGTATGGGTAAATATAAGGAATCTTTGGAAGTCTATTACAAAATTATGGATTTACAAAAGAAGTTTAACCCGGCTACTGTCTGCAAGAATCTTCTGGACATGGCAAATATTTATTATCAGCTGGATGATTATCAGAATGCCTATAAATTTGCCCTGGAAGCCAAGGAACTTGCTGAAAAATATGACGATCAGAAAACACTGGCCAACGCATACGGAAGTCTTGGTGTCTTTTTAAAAGAATTGGGTAAATACGACGAAGCTTTGCTTTGTTATCAAAAATCTTATCAGATGAAAAAAAATCAGGGAGATCTTCAGGGCCAAATGAATTCTCTGATTAACATTGCCGCTATTTTCGAGTATAAAAAAGAATACAACACCGCTATAAATATTCTTGATACCGTTATCATTCTGGGTAAAGAAACCGGAGCAGTTAAACAACTTGCAAACGCTTATACAAATATGGGTATATTATATACCGATCTAGAACAATACAACAAGGCGAACGCATCTTTTCTTCAGGCTTTTAATTTATATACCACTATTGGTATGCTGAAAGAAAGTCAAGAGTTAGCTAACAAGCTGGGTTATAACTATTCTCGCTTAAATGATTTTAAAAATGCCTCTTTGTTTTTTGAAAAGACCATATTGCTAAAAGACAGCTTGTACCAAATCAATATGACAGAAGCCATTGCTGAAATGAGAACCAAGTTCGAAACCGAAAAGAAAGAGCAGGAAAACATCAGTCTGGCTAAAGAAAACGAGTTAAAGTCAATAAAACTGGAAACAGAAAAACAAACCCGTCGCAGCCAACAATGGCTATTTGTTGCAGGAATTATTTTCATCGTTCTGCTTTTCCTGATGATTTTTTCCCGTTACAGATTAAAGAAAAAATCGGAAACAGATAAAAAAGTTGCCCATCAGAAAAATCTGGGATTGAAAGCCGTAATTGAGGCCGAAGAAAAAGAAAGAATTAGAATTGCTAAAGATCTTCACGATGGTATTGGGCAATTGCTTTCTACAGCCCGGGTAAATATGGCCGCACTCGAAGGAGATATTAATACGGAGGACGAGGCTTTGCTTAATAACGCTTTGAATGTAATTGATGAATCGATCAAAGAAGTTAGGAGCATCTCCCACAATATGATGCCCGTGGCACTTGTGGAATTCGGTCTTGTAAAAGCTGTTGATGTGCTTGTCATGCGGGTCAGTGAAGCGAATATTTTTAAAATTTACTTTCTCCATAGCGGATTGGAAGAACGCATTGAACAGAGTGTAGAGATTTCAATTTACCGGATTATTCAGGAAGTGTTGAATAATATGATTAAGCATTCTAAGGCCGCGAACGTTGTTATTGACTTGCAAAAAACAGGGGACAAAATATTGTTAAAAATTCAGGATGACGGGAAAGGGTTTAATACAACTGAAATTGACAGGAGTCAAGGTATTGGATGGAAAAACATATATTCCAGACTCTATCTGATTAATGGTAAAATGGACATCCGTTCGAATCCCGGGCAGGGTACTGTTATTAATATTAACTGTAGCATTTAGAGAATATCTTAGTTTTAATAAGTTTTGGTTATTGTTGCTATTCTTAATAATGTTTTAGTTGTTTAGAAATTTTAATATACCTTTGTGATGATAATCCAAGCCAGCTGACATGGACATTAAAATTACCGCAGGCCAGGTGGCCTCAATGCTAAACGGCACAACCGAAGGCAATCCAGATGTAATACTTACTGGACTTTCGAAAATAGAGGAGGCTAAAAACGGAAGTCTGACTTTCCTGGCCAACCCGGCTTACGAAAGTCATCTATACAATACGGGAGCATCAGCGGCGCTTGTTTCAAAAACATTTACTCCGGCTCAACCCATAACATTTACATTGATTCGCGTTGAGAATCCTTACCAATCATTGGCATTTTTAATGGAGAAATTCAATCCAGATCATCACCCAAAAGCAGGAATACATCCTTTGGCATTTATTGAAGAAGGCAGTCTTCCCGGTTCGGATGTTTATGTTGGTCCATTTGTTTTCATTGGGAAAAATGTAAAGATCGGAAAAAATGTAAAAATTTATCCTTTTGTTTTTTTGGGAGACAATTGCTGTATAGGAGATAATACTATTTTATACCAAGGCGTTTCTGTCTATCATCATTGTATAATTGGAAGCACTTGTACCATACATTCGGGTTGTATTATTGGAGCCGATGGTTTTGGATTTGCCCCCAGTGATACCAATAATTATAAAAAGATACCCCAGACAGGAAATGTAATGATAGAAGATTTCGTGGAAATAGGTTCAAACACTACGATAGACAGGGCAACGCTAGGTAGTACCGTTATCAGAAAAGGCGTAAAACTGGATAATCTGATACAGGTAGGACATAATGTCGAGATCGATGCCAATACCGTTATAGCCTCGCAATCAGGAATATCCGGCTCGTCATACATTGGTGAAAACTGTATGATTGGTGGTCAAGTAGGAATTGTAGGGCATATTAAAATTGCCAAAGGATCGAAAATTGCGGCTCAGTCGGGAATTGCCGGAAATATTACTAAAGAAAACAGTGTTTTACAAGGATCACCTGCATTTGATTACAGAACATATCAACGAGCCTATGTCGGATTTCGCAATATGTCTTCGCTGATGGACCGAATTAATCAGCTCGAAAAACAGGTAAAAGAACTCCGGGAAAATAAATCATAGAGGTCTTTTATGAACTTCGTTTTACAGAATGTTCAGGACACTACGCCCACCAAAACTGTCAGGAAAATTAAACTGGAGGAATACAATCCAAACTATTTTCCTACACATTATGTAAAGCCTATACTTTGCTCAGACAGTTTGCTCCAACAGGAACATGAGAATTACCCTGTTTTTGGAAAATTCGCCCCGGCTCAAACTTCGACAGATACTTTATATAAATCGGTTTCGCAGGAAGTCATTAAAGTACGTCGTATGGATAACGATTCTTCATTTTCTTTTTCGAACGGCATTTTTATTTTTCTTATTCTTCTTCTTTTTACCATTGCCTGGATACGCGTATTTTATTCTAAAGTATTGACCGGACTCAGTAAAGCCGTTTTTTATTATCAATGGGCAGGAAAACTCTACGAAGAAAAGAACAGCGTTTCACAGAGAATTATGTATATTCTGGATGTTGTTTTTCTTCTTAACGCCAGCCTGGCAACCTATTACTTAATGAAATTTAATATGCTTAGTCCGGGCAAATCAGAAGTCCAATTACTATTTTCATCAGCAGCAATCATCTTGTTTATCTATTTTATCAGATTTATAAGTATTGGCTTAATCGCATTTCTAACAAATGAAGTTAAAATAACAGGTGAATTTCTTTCGCTCACTGGAGTCTATTACAAAGCTGGTGGTATATTATTGTTTTTGCCACTATTAGCCTTTAACTATTTGCCCGAAAATATGATACACAGTTTATCTATTTTCACACTTTTACTTCTATTATTTGCATTTATTATGCCTATGTACAGAGGCTTAACATTTGCGATAAAAACAAAATTTTTATTTTTTTATTATTTTTTATACTTTTGTGCCGTGGAAATTTTACCTGTTATGTTAACAATTAAGTATTTTGGATTAACAAGCGGTTTCTTTACACAAAACTAAAAAAACTACAATACCTTGAAAGTTAAAAGAGTATTGATTTCGCAGCCAGCTCCACAGACTGAAAAGTCTCCATATTTCGACATTGCTGGCAAATATGGTTTAAAGATGGACTTTAAGCCTTTTATTCAGACTGAAGGAATAAGCGTTAAAGAATTCAGGCAACAGCGAATTAATCTTTCTGATTACACTGCCGTTGTTTTTTCTAGTCGAACAGCAGTTGATCATTTTTTCAGAATCTGTGAAGAAACGAGATATGTTGTACCAGATACCATGAAGTATTTTTGTGTGACTGAAGCCACAGCATTTTATCTTCAAAAATACGTAGTATACAGGAAAAGAAAGATTTTTTACGGCAACAATGTTTTTGAAGATTTAATTGAATATTTCAACAAACACAAAGAAGAGAGATATCTTGTTCCATTGTCTGATCCTCATAAACCAGATATTCCTAAAACACTGGACAAACTGAATTTAAAATACTCAAAAGGAATCTTTTATAAAACCATTCACACAAACATGAGTGAAATGAATATGAAAGATTACGAAGTCATTGTATTTTTCAGTCCCATAGGCATTAAATCGCTGTTTACTAACTTTCCTGATTTTCAACAGAATGGGACTATCATAGGAGCCTTTGGACCAACCACAGTAAAAGCAGCTCAAGATGCAGGATTAACTGTTCAGATTAAAGCTCCCACTCCCGAAACACCCTCTATGACGGCAGCTATTGAACACTATCTGAAAACCAACTGCAAGTAGACGCAGGTTTTTCTGTGAAAATATACACTTTAGGTAAAACCGAAAGGATTAAATCAAGATCCGTATTTGACCTTTTGTTCGAACAGGGTAAAAATATTCGATTAGGATTAATTAACACGACATTTTTAACCCGTGACTTTCAGGAAGAAGCTCCTATTCAGGCAGCATTTATTGTTCCAAAAAAAAAGTTTAAAAAGGCCTTCGAAAGGAATAAAATAAGGCGTCGCATGAAAGAAGCCTATCGTAAAAACAAAGCCATTTTATACGATCATGCCGAATCAAGTCTTACCGGATACTATATCGCTTTTATTTATAATGGTCAGCAGATAGCCAATTATAAAGAAATAGAAGAAAAAATAATTGTAATTTTACAACGTTTAACGCAAGCACAACATAAAGTTTAATTATGATCATATCCCGGTTTTTTTCTTTTATCCTTATTGGGCTGATTAAACTTTATAAAATTATTCTTTCACCATTTATCGGAAGGTATTGCCGTTTTCACCCCACCTGTTCTGAATATGCTATCCATGTAATACAAAAGCAAGGTGCTCTCAAAGGCTTTTTACTTGCAACTTGGCGAATTATTCGTTGTAATCCCTGGGGAGGATATGGTTACGATCCGGCACCTTCAACATTCACATTTAAAAAATTTAAAGCTTGTTCACATGAAGAAGATCATTCCTGAAAGATTAAAAAAAGCCCTCCTTTTTATCTTTATTCCTGTTTCTGTCCTTTTATTTTCTTTTTCTGTAAAATCAGATGACGAGAAAAATTTTGAATTACTTAAAAACCTCGATATTTTTCATTCACTTATTCGTGAATTGAATATTTTTTATGTGGATGATATTAACCCCGGAGAAATGATTAATATCGCGATAGACGCTATGCTGGAATCACTTGATCCCTATACCGTTTTTATTCCTGAGTCGCAGATGGAAGACCTGAAACTTATGACAACAGGCGAATATGGAGGCATCGGAGCGCTGATTCGTCAGGATGGCGAAGATATTGTTATTACAGATCCTTATCAAGGATATCCGGCACAAAAAAACGATATTCGCGCTGGGGATATTATACTTGAAATTGACGGAAAATCGATGAAAGGCAAAAGTTCTCAGGATGTTAGCGAACTCCTGAAAGGACAACCCAAAACCCCCCTGAAACTTTTACTCAAACGTCCGGGAGTAGAAAACAATTTGGAAAAAACCATTGAGCGCGAAGAAATTAAAATAAAAAACGTACAATATTCGGCTATGGTTGGCAATGATCTAGCCTATGTAAATCTCTCAAATTTTACCGAAAATGCATCTGCTGAAGTCAAAAAGGCCATACAGGACCTTAAAGCCAAACATGATATTAAAGGGGTGATTCTCGATTTGAGAGGAAATCCCGGAGGCTTACTTATTGAAGCCGTTAATGTTTCCAATATCTTTATAAATAAAGGCGAGGTCATAGTAAGTACCAAGGGTAAAGTTAAAGATTGGGATAAGAATTACACCGCCTCAATGCAACCTTTCGATACAGAAATTCCCATAGCTGTCCTCGTTAATAGTGGATCGGCGTCTGCTTCCGAAATTGTCGCTGGTGCAATGCAAGATCTTGATCGTGGAGTAATCATTGGACAAAGAACTTTTGGCAAAGGTCTGGTGCAAACAACTCGCGATCTTAGTTATAAAACCAAACTTAAAGTAACTACCGCCAAATACTACACTCCCTCGGGCAGATGTATTCAGGTAATCGACTATACACATAGAAATACCGATGGTAGCGCCGGAAAGATTCCCGACTCCCTCATCACAAAATTCTCGACCCGCAATAAAAGAGTTGTATATGACGGTGGCGGAATTAATCCCGACATCATACTCGAACAGGAAAAATACAGCAATATAGCTATCAGTCTGGTAAACAAAAATCATATTTTTAATTTCGCCACCCGTTTTTTTCTCGAACACCCAACCATTGCACCTGCTAGCGAATTTGATATTAGTGATGAATTATATAATAGCTTCATTGAATATCTGAAGGATAAAGATTATGACTATATTACACAGAGCGATGACTACCTGAAGAAACTGGTAGAAATTACCAAAGAGGAAAAGTATTACGACGATGCAAAAGAAGATCTAACGAAACTTGAAAAAAAGCTGGCCCATGATAAAATGCAGGATTTGAAAACTTTCCGTCCTGAAATCTCACGCCTGCTGCAGGAAGAAATTGTTAGCCGTTATTATTTCCAGGATGGTCGTATTGAGTCGTTCCTGAAAGACGATAAAGAGCTTAAAGAAGCTATTAAAGTACTACATAGCCCTGAAGAATATAAAAAGTTACTTTCGACTCCTATTAAGTAATTTTCTACTCTGAAACTAGTCAATTATTCAGAATAAAACACATAGCGAATTCATTTTCTGAACAAAATCAGATAAGTACATATGTTTTATCTGATTTATTTTTACCTTTGCATCCATGGTTCGTTTTTGATATTTCTGTACCAGATTAGTCAGAAAAAGCAATCAGGTTCTATATTTAAACTTTGTATTTGATTACCCGTTAACTACGGTAGTTAGTATAAATTCGAAATAAAGTCCCTTATTTTCTTAAAAAAGGATCCATTTTATCTAAACTAAAAACAATTTATGGCAAGATCACAGGAATCCTTTAACAAAAAAGAAGTAAGAGCAAAAAAAGAAAAAAAAAGAAAAGATAAAGCAGCCAAAAGGCTGGATAAAAGAGAAAACACATCTAAAGGCGGCATGGACGACATGATTGCTTATGTAGACGAAAATGGCATGTTAACCTCTACTCCTCCCGATCCTAATAAAAAGAAAGTAGTTAAAGCCGAAAATATCGAAATCAGTATTCAAAAACGCGACGATTCATTAATAATGGACCCAGTACGTAAAGGTATCCTGACCTTTTATAACGACACCAAGGGTTTTGGCTTTATTAAAGATACTGAAACTCACG
>PHDH01000049.1 GCA_002840935.1 Bacteroidetes bacterium HGW-Bacteroidetes-21
AAAATAAATAAAAATTCGCGAAAATCTGCGAAATCTGCGGGAAACAAAAAAACCCAATATGTTGCAGAAAATATTTCCATTTTTTTTATGGAATTTCATTTTTACTGCATCATTTAACCGTGTTTTGATAAAACCTGTCAATAAATTTCTTATTTTTCACATTATAATTCACTGAATATGACTAGAAAATCGTTTTTACTCCTTCTCTCACTGGTTATCCTTATGGCTACGGCATCTGCCATATATGTCAACCATGTAAAAAAACAGGCATACATCGAGTTTAAAAAAGGGGACTCCTATGACGATGCCTGGAAAAAAGTCACTGAATTTGAAGTAGCAGGGCTACCTCAATCGGCACTCGAAATGGTAGAACAGATTTATAAAAGAGCCAAAGCCGAAAAAAATTATGCCCAGATAGCCAAAGCCGTCATGCATAAAATGAAATACATTATGCAGACCGAGGATGAAGGTATGGTAAAAGCCATCCATCAGCTAAAAACGGAATCCGACAGTGCGGCCTTTCCTCTAAAACCCATGTTGCAATCCATGCTGGGCGATATGTACTGGCAGTATTATTCGCAAAACCGCTATCAGATATACCAAAGAACTAATACTGGAAACTTTCGTCCCGACGATATTGCCACCTGGGATGCCCGCCGCTTGGTTGAAGAAAGTATACTTTGTTTCAGAGCTTCGGTTGAAAAGATAGACAGCCTGGAACTCACGCGCATTGAGCTTTTTGACGACATTCTGCATAAAGCGCCCAATTCCGGAAAATATCGCCCTACCCTCTTTGATTTTCTTTCACACAGAGCCATCGATTTCTTTATGAATTCTGAAGCAGAAATTACAAGACCTTCTACTGAGTTTAATCTCAACGACGAAAAACTCTTTATGCCTGCCAAGGAATTTTGTAATTATAATATTGTATGTAGTGATTCATTTTCTCTTAAATATCAGGCGCTGGTCTTACTAAAAAAAGGCATTTATTTTCATCTCAACGATGATTCCGTCGCCGCATTAGTCGACATTGACCTCAAACGTCTACAGTTTGTATATTTAAACAGTTTGCTTAACAATAAAGATTCACTATACGAGCAAGCATTAGTACATCTGAAAAATACATATAAAAATGACCCTGTTTACACAGAAATACTTTACTCACTAGGAACATTGTATTATCAAATGGGACAATCCTACGTTCCGGAAGTCAATACGAAATACAAAAAACATATTATCAAAGCCTTAGCACTGGCCGAAGAAGGAATAAGCGCATTCCCTTCATCCGAAGGAGCCATTAACTGTCAGGCTTTAAAGAACGTAATTCTCTCGAAATCTTTCGATTTTATAACCGAAAAACATAGTCTGCCCAACAAGCCCATTTTAGCCAGGGTTAACTATAAAAACGTGGATAGTCTGTATTTCAGAATCATTAAGATTGACTGGATGAAAGACTGGAAAAAAACGAGAAATTTATACGACAGCACGCTTATTGCTTATTATTTAAAACTTATCCCTGTTAAAACTTTTGCCATTGCATTACCCGACAGCAACGATTATCAGAGCTACTCTACCGAAATCGAAATTCCGGCTATGCCTATTGGTAATTATCTCATTCTGGCCAGTCACAAAAGCAATTTTAAATGGGAGAAAAATGGGTTTGGATCAACCTACATTAATGTAACCAATCTCTCGTATCTCAATCGTCGTTTTCCAAACGAAACGATGGAATTTATGGTCATGCACCGCGACAATGGCAGCCCACAGCCAGGTGTAACAGCCACTTTGTGGAAAGAAGATTATAATTATCTTAAGCAATCCTACGACTATGTCCGGTCTTCGTCCTACGTTACAAATGCCGATGGAAAAATTACTATTCCATCACCCCGGGATTACAAATATTATTATGTTGAATTCCAGAAGGGTGATGACAAGCTGGTTACAAGCGAAGCTTTTTATCAATCAAGGTATTATGGATATGATGACTATCATTATAAGAGGATATTCTTTTTCACCGACCGCTCTATTTATCGTCCGGGACAGACTGTTTATTTTAAAGGAATAATACTCGATACTTTTGGCAAGGAGAACAAAATTCTTCCCAACTACACTACAACGGTCACGCTGTACGACGTAAATTACCAAAAAGTCAGCGACCTTACACTAACTTCCAACGAATACGGAAGCATTCAGGGAACCTTTGTATTACCTGTTGGCATGCTCAACGGAACCATGAGTCTTACAGCAGGAAATATGGGAACACAATATATTTCGGTGGAAGAATACAAACGACCAAAATTCGAAGTCGTTTTTGACACGCTGAAAGAAAGCTACCGCTTAAATGATAAAGTAAAAGTGCCGGGCACAGCCAAATCATATGCCGGTTCGACCATAGATAATGCCACCGTGGCATATCGTGTAACCCGCAAAACCTATTTCCCTTATCGTTGGTGGTACTGGTGGTCGTTTCCCGTTCTTGGCAACGAAACGGTGATTGGATTCGGAACGGTAAAAACAGATGCCGAAGGCAAATTCAATATCGAGTTTGATGCAAAACCCGACCTGTCGATAGATGCAAAACATTCACCTGCATTCACTTATTCGGTGACAGCCGACGTGACAGACATTAATGGTGAAACACGAAGTGCTGCCACACAGGTAAACATAGGTTATAGGGCTCTTGTGCTAAATTCGAACTGGAGCGACAACGTAAATATGGTCGCTTCGAAACAGATTGAGATTTCGGCCAAAAACCTGAATGGCAATGATGTTCCTACAGAAGGTCAGGTAAATATTTACAAATTGAAAGAACTCGGCAAGATTTTTATCAGCAGGCCTTGGGCACGTAGCGATATTTCTGCCTTTTCTCAATCTTCCTTCGAGCAGAAATTTCCACAACTTCCTTATAAAAACGAAGACAACCCGATGACCTGGGAAAAGGAGAAAAAAGTTTTTTCTGGCGGATTTAATACCAAAAACGCGTCAAAAGTGGATCTGAAAGACATTGCTTTATGGGATCAGGGAAGTTATTATGTAGAAATTGTAGCCAACGACAAATACGGTCAGCCTGTAAAATCAGAAAACTATATTACGTTGTATAAACCGGCATCCACTACGTTGACGTATCACAAAGACATGATTTTTACGCCCATAAAAAACACCTGCGAACCCGGCGAAACAGCACAGTATCTTATTGGTTCGTCTTATTCCGATGCCAAATTTTATTACGAAACAGAGCGTAACGGCAAGATTGAAAAATCAGAGTGGATTTCAATAAATAACGAACAAAAGCTGATTGAGATACCTGTTGTTGAGACAGACCGGGGAAATTTCTCAGTACACTTTACCATGATGCACAAAAACAGAGTTTACGTATCAAGTGACTTAATTGTAGTGCCCTTTTCGAATAAAGAATTGAAATTGAGCTTTGAATCCTTCAGAGACAAACTGTATCCGGGCGAAGACGAAGAATGGAGAATTAAAGTCACTGGTAATAAAGGCGACAAAGTGGCCGCTGAAATGGTGGCTACATTATACGATGCTTCGTTAGATGCCTTCAAACCCCATAACTGGATGATGGCTTTATATCCCGGCAATTACACCAGTCTTTACTGGAGTCAGGGGCAAGCTTTTTCCAATGCCCAGTCACAGTTTAATCAAATAGACTGGAATGATTATGCTTCATATTATGCCCGTCAGTACGATTATTTGGAAATGTTCGGGTTGCAAAATTACTTCTATTATTATGGTTATACCTACGGTTGGTATAACGAAGGAATGGCTCTGGGCGGAAGCGTAGATTATGCAAGTTTAGATGATTTTGAGGTCGCAGAGGAAACTAAGTCTGCAGGTAGTTTTAGAAAAAAAGATGCTCTGCCTGCTACTTGTATGGATGCAAGTGTTATGAAATCTGGCGAAAAAGAAAGTCAGAAGAACCTCGACTCAAGAACAGTTTCAACAGGGAACGATCAAACCGGATTATTCCCAACTGCCGGAGATATGTCTTCGGTACAAGCCCGACAGAATTTTAGCGAAACAGCCTTCTTTTATCCCAATCTCGAAACCAACGAAAAAGGAGAAATTATAATCACTTTCAAGGTTCCCGAATCACTCACCAAATGGAAAATGCTGGGACTGGCACATACCAAAGACTTGCGTATCGGGTCAGTGACAAATGAGCTGGCAACCCAGAAAGAGATTATGATTATGCCCAACCTTCCTCGTTTTGTGCGTGAAAATGATAAAATTATACTCAGCGCCAAAGTGTCCAATATGGGTGAAACCGAAAGCAAAGGTATGGCTCAACTGTTCTTATTTGATGCACTGACCGACAAGCCTATCGATCAACTCTTCGGGAATACTGTAACCATGAAACCTTTTGCGATCAAAAAAGGTCAATCGGCCAATATCACCTGGGAAATTTCTATACCCGAAGGAGTGGAAGCCGTTTCGTGTAAAATGGTAGCCAAAGCTGGCAAGTTTTCCGATGGAGAACAAAATGTGTTGCCCGTTTTGACCAACCGTATGCTCGTCACCGAATCTATGCCCCTGCCGATACGTGGCATCAGCACCAAGACCTTTGAGTTCACAAAACTCATGAATTCGGGCAAATCTTCGACTTTAAAACACCACAAAGTGACGCTTGAATTTACAGCAAATCCCGCATGGTATGCAGTTCAGTCGCTGCCCTACATCATGGAATATCCCTATGAATGTGCCGAACAAGTTTTTTCACGCTACTATGGCAACACACTGGCAACTTATATTGCCAACTCTTCCCCAAAAATTAAAGCTGTTTTCGACTCCTGGAGAAACACACCCGATTCAAAAGCCTTGTTGTCGAATCTCGAAAAAAATCAGGAGCTGAAAGAAGTCCTGCTTCAGGAAACCCCCTGGGTCTTGGATGCAAAAGACGAAACGACACGGAAAAAGAGAGTCGGCCTTTTGTTCGACCTCAACCTCATGTCGTCTAATGTCTCCAGTGCTTTCAGAAAACTCGAAAAACTTCAGTGCATGAATGGCGGCTTTATGTGGTTCAGTGGCATGCCCGACGATCGCTATATTACCCAGCATATAATCACAGGTTTCGGACACTTAAATCACCTGAATGTTATTCAGCTCCAAAACGACTATAAAACATGGAACATGGTGCAACGCGGCGTTCGTTATCTGGATAATGAAATACGTAAAGATTACGAGTGGATTAAGAAACACTATGATAAAAAAGACTGGGACAAGTGTCACATTTATGAGATACAGATACAGTATTTATATTCTCGCAGCTATTTTCTGGATAAGATCGAAATCCCTTCGAGCAGCAAAGAAGCCTACAATTATTTCATGAATCAGGCAAAAACCTATTGGCTGCAACAGAATAATTATTCGAAAGGAATGATTGCCTTAGCTGCACACAGATCGAACGATAAAATTCTGCCGGATAAAATTCTTAGTTCTCTCAAAGAAAATTCGCTGAATAACGAAGAAATGGGGATGTACTGGAAAGATAATGCCGGTGGATGGTATTGGTATCAGGCTCCCATCGAAACGCAAGCACTGATGATTGAAGCCTGGGATGAAATTACCGGAGACCAGAAAATTGTCGACGATCTGAAAGTGTGGTTGCTGAAACAGAAACAAACACAAGACTGGAAGACCACCAAAGCTACCACCGAAGCTATTTATGCACTTCTGCTGAAAGGAACCGACTGGCTGGCTACTGAACCCAATATTGAAATAATGGTAGGAGATATTAAAATTGATCCTAAAAACATGCCAGATTCAAAAGCAGAAGCAGGAACCGGTTATATTAAAACCTCCTGGAGCGGATCGGATATTAAACCCGAAATGGGCAGAGTTAAAGTCACTAAAAAAGATGAAGGAGTCAGTTGGGGTGCATTGTACTGGCAGTATTTTGAGCAGCTGGATAAAATCACCACCCACGAAACGCCGTTAAAACTCAGCAAAAAACTTTTCATCGAACGCTTTGGTACGAATGGCAAAACACTGGAAGAAATCAAAGAAAACACAAAAATTGAAGTCGGTGATAAGGTAATCGTGAGAATTGAACTCCGTGTTGATCGCAAAATGGAATATGTGCATATGAAAGATATGCGAGCATCGGGATTCGAGCCACTGAATGTCATTTCGACCTACAAATGGCAGGATGGTTTAGGTTATTACGAAAGCACCAAGGACGCTTCTACTAACTTTTTCTTTGGTTCCTTACCCTTAGGCACCTATGTTTTCGAATATCCACTCAGGGCCACGTTGGCCGGCGATTTCTCCAACGGAATCACCACCATACAGTGTATGTATGCACCCGAATTCACAAGTCATTCCGAAGGAATACGGGTAAAAATTAAATAATATCTCAAACCTTTTTTAAAGCGGTTCGTTACTAAACGGACCGCTTTTTTATGTTATATCAATAACTATCTGTTATTTAGCCGCACTGCTTTAAGTCTCGTTTATTGGAATTTCTGTCTATTAATTGTTATGCGTTCGTAGATTGGTACAAATTTAACCCCGGTTCGTCTGTTAAAAAAGGCTGCAGGTATATTCATTTTTTAATCGGGTTGTTGCAGGGTCTATCTTTGTAACAGATAAATGATCAATCAGAAAACAGAAATAAAAAATATTTTTCTAACTCATGCAGCATTTTTTTTTCAGATAAGTCTTTTGTTTAACAAAATTAAATATCATGAAAACTACTCTTACTCTTATCGCTTTGTTTTGTGGTCTTATAATGACTGCACAAACAGTAACCGATTTTGATGGAAATGTTTATGAAACAATTACTATTCAGGATCAGGTTTGGCTTAAACAAAATCTTAAGTCGCTTCACTACACCGACGGCACAGAAATTCCTGGTGTTTGTGCCTACAATAACAACGACAGTCTTGCCTCAGTATTAGGCGAACTGTACACTTGGGACGCTGTAATGAAAGGAAGTCAGTTAGAAGAAGTTCAGGGTGTTTGCCCTTCCGGCTTTCATGTACCTTCGTCTGCCGAATGGGAAATTCTTGAATATTCTCTGGGTGGACCATCCGTCGCCGGAGGCAAATTAAAATCTGTCAACATGTGGAATGCACCCAACTGTGGTGCAGACAATTCCAGTGGCTTTTCTGCTTTACCTTCGGGCGAATTTGATACGTATCAATCAGGAGCCTTTCAGTTTCTGAATGCTTATGCTTCGTTTTGGACGTCCACATTTGCAGGTGGCCAATTTGCTGTCGAAAGATATTTGTCGTACGAGAACTGTGAGTCGACAACCAACAATTGGTATAAAGATATGAAATACGCTGTACGTTGTATTAAAGACGATCAAGCAGGCATTGCTGAAAACAACCCATTCGATGACTATAAAATATTTGCTGGTGAAAAAGAAGGAAGCATTGTTGTGATTATTCCTCAAAACGCATCGCCAGAAGTCACTGTCAGCGTATATGACCTCGCCGGAAGGCAGGTATACACTGACATATTGCCCCAATCAGGCACCCACATAATCCAGTGTCCTCATAGCGGATTATACCTGATTGATCTGACCCGAAAAACAGAAAGGAAAGGTCAGAAACTCCAAACTCGTTAGCTTTGTTTTCTCAATAAAGTTAGGTTGATGATAGCGGTGCACGAAAGTGCGCCGCTATCTGTTTTTATCCGGCATATACATGTACGCTATTCTGTGCCGCTGGAAGTAAATTCATACCAAACCAGCACATAAGCAGAACCATAAAAGTTAAAGCCAGTATCCACAAAGAAAGTGATTTCCAATGAGGATTCCGGTGGCGTATGTGCATATAAACCAAATATCCCAGCCAGGTAATCAATGCCCATGTTTCTTTGGGATCCCACGTCCAATAATGCCCCCAGGCTTGTTTAGCCCATAAGGCGCCAAAGACCAGTCCTAGGGTGAGGAATCCAAATCCTATGTACACCAGATTGTCAGCCAAACGAATGAATGTCTCTGTGTCCTTTTTACGATAATGCATATACAGACCAACGATAGCAGCCAGTGTGGATGCGCCTAGCAGGGAATAGGAAATAATATAAACAATAACATGTGGAACAAACCAGATGCTCTGAAGAGCGGGCATCAAAGTTTTGTCGTGAATTTCTGGTTTCAGCAGATTGATGAGTACAAACACCGAAGCAAGCAATAAACAATAACCGGCAAACCAGACGTATTTCCAGCGAATAAGCACAATGTACCCAATTACAGGCATAAACAAGGCATACCACAAACGGGTCTCGCCCAAAGTGCGCATAGGAGGACGTTGCAATTCGACCCATAAAAATGAAGTAAAAGTGGCCAGTGAAATAATGCCAAGCAACATCAATGCCTGAGTTAATGTGCTGTACTTTGAGTTCCGGTTATAAAAAAACATCGTAATGATAGCCAGAACCCAAAACCCAAGGGTGATAAATGAAAAAATGGGAAAAGAATTCCAACTCATAATGTTTGTTCTTTTATTTTCGATCCTCTGAAAAACAGAAATACTGAGCCAATAATCAGCATGAAAATTCCTGTATACACTACCGGTAACCATGGGTCTTTGTTAAGTTCGATGGTACTGGTTTCTGACCATCTTCCCATTTCCTGATTATACGAAACCTGATAAAGATACCAACCATCAATATAGAGAGGACTGTTTACCTGCAAACTATCTGTAATGATAGTGCCAGAAGAAGAATACACTTTTACCTGCGACACATATCTTTTGGGTTGTGATGGTTGCAAGATAAGCGCCAGACCTTCGTCAAGATAAACAGTATTGCCTCTGATCATGCGGTTTTGAGGATTTACCCAACCTTCATATTTTTTCCCGTCTTTTTCGGCCACAACAAAGGCTGCTGGTATAGAACCGGGACCTATAAACGATTTAAATCCATCGCCCATGGCCATTGCTTCTGGATAGAATTCTTTTACCTGAACCTGATAATCACCAATGGTAAAAGATGTTTTTGATTGTGTGAGATACGCTGGTTTAATACGCTTTACGGACTTATTGGTCAGTGTATCGTACACTTGTAGTGATGGTTCGAAAAAGTCGATGTGAAATGCCTTTAGTTCCACAGCAATGCCGGGTTCAACGGGTTCTCCCCAACGATTGAAGGCAATCCATTCGGTTTTCCCGAGCTGTGTTTCCATGGTCAGACGCTGCATGTCGCCTGCGCCGAAAGAACTGCCTGCCAGAACAATCCATAGCCCAAGATGATTCATCTGAAAGCCAAAATTTTTTACTTTGAAAGGAACCAATCGTTTCAACGTTACCAAACCCAAAACGGTCAGTATATAAACCAGAGAAAAGAAATATAGCCAGCTTTCGGTAATGTTGTGTAAAATATCAGTGGGCGGTGCCTGAGGAAACTGCGGAATGAGTCCCATCATCAGCGAAATCAAACCAAAAAAACTCACCGCACCGATAGTTGCAGGAATACTCATCATCCATTGAACCAGTGAATTATTTCTTCCAAAAATAAAAAGAAGAATCAATACAATGACAAACAGACAAAGAACAATAATATTAACTGGAAACGAAGGCAGGGGTGCAAAAGACCGGGTGAAAAACTGTATAGCAATGGCAGTAACACACAAGGCAAATCCAATCAGAAAGCTTTCTGCATATGACCAAGGAAACGACCAGAGTTTTCGGGGCAAAGACATCTAAGGAAGTTACAAAGTTTTAACAGGATATTTGCTTTCGCGTTCCTTGGCTTTCGATAACCATTCGGGGATAGTTTTATCGATAAAAACTTTTTTCTCAGCTTTCAAGGTAGGAATATCAAGTCCGATATAAGCCTGTGCTTTGGCTTTGGAGGAAATGTCTGGCATGGGAATTTCTTCGGTAATTCCTTTTTTCGCTAGAAGTTTATTTATCCTCAAACGTGCTTCCTGAGCCAGATAAATGCCATCAGCAAGAATTCTGGATGACTCGAGTGGAGCATGGAAAGAACCTCCGTGGCTAGCGGCGACAAAATCCCACCGCCATTGTGCTTTACGAATGAGTTGTAGTATAGCCTTCATTTCTTCGTCGGTGGCACCTTTATCCCAGGCAAATTTGGCTTCTACGTGTGCTTTAGCCAGTAATTTTTCAAGGGTTTTGCGGCTTTCCATCACTTTTTCCTGACGCTCGGTTACATTTTCTATCAATTGTTCGGTTTCTTCGCGGTGACAAACCTGACAGGTCAGTTGTGGATATTTAAGAGGACTGACAATTTGGTGGGAAGTAAATTTCACTCCGCCTTCGCTGATATAAGGCATGTGGCAATCGGCACACGAAACGCCGCGTTCAGAATGAATGCCCGTAAGATAAAGCTCATAATCTGGGTGCTGGGCTTTGAGTATCGGCGTTTTGCTGAGCGCATGAACGAAGTCAACATGTTCTACAGAATCATAATATTGTTCCATGTTTTCCATCGAAAATCCATTATGCCAGGGGAAAGTCAGATAAGGCACTTTTTCTTCATTCTTTTTATTGAAGTAATATTCGACATGACACTGTGCGCAGACTAGTGAACGCATTTCTTGATGTGTGGCTGTTTTTATGTCTTTTCCCATGTGTTCGAATGCTTCAATAAGGGCAGGGCGTGAAATGGCAAGATTCATTGTTTTGGCATCGTGACAATCGGCACAACCTATAGAATTTACAATTTCGGATCCTAGTTTTTCCCAAGTCCCTTTGTAAAAATTACTAATACCCATTTCTTTCATCATTCTGGGAACGTCGGGACTTTTACATGTCCAGCAAGTATTGGGCTGAGGACTTTCCTTTCCGTCGACAGGCGCTCCGGTCCTTAAGGTATTCCGCACATCAGTTACTGCATAAAAGTGTCCGCGGGGCTGATAATAATCTTTGGAAAAAGCATATCCTGCCCATAAAACAACCATTTCAGGATTATCGGCGAGAGCATCGTGTGGTTTATTCCCATTAAACTTACTCTGAAAACTGGTATCAGCAGTCTGTTTCCATGTATCATACTCTCGTGGAAAATTCCTACCCCAGATCTCAGCCCGGGGTTCCCATGATTCAAACTGAACTTGAGGATTGTATGCGAAAATGGCTTCTGTACGTCTTTCTATTATTGACGAAGCTAATAATCCAAGTAAAAATACGACAACCATAGTCAAGAAAAATATTACCCAACCAAGCCAAGGTCTTTTACTAACAATTTCACGGATTGATTTCATATTTTGTTTTATTTTATTTCTTTTCCCATTAATTGATTCAGCCAATCAGGTACTGGTGATTGAGGAAGTGGAATTCTTGCATTTGGCACACTTGAAAGCGAGTTAACACGACCATGAGGCACTTCCCTATGGCAATTTAAACACTGTCTTTCCTGACGGTAATGATACATGTCGAGACTATAATTATTTGCTCTATTGTCAACAATTTGTTCGGTGTGACAACGTATGCAGTTTTGTTGAACCACATCACGTCCTGCTTCATGTATATATATAACCTGAGGTTCGTTTCGTAATGTAAAAATGGTAGCATGACGCATTCCATCCTTAGCCTTAAAATAATAATGATTAAAAATGTTATTGTGAGGAACATGGCAATCGTTACAAGTAGCAACTTCGCGATGAGAACTATGCTGCCAGTTAGCATATTGCGGAGCCATAATATGACAATTAACACAGGTTTCTGGATTATCAGACAAATATGAATGAGCTTTAGAGACATAAAATAAAAAAGCAAAAAGTCCCGTAAGAATACCCAATATAATGATTACAGATAGCTTCCAACCATCAGGCGGAAAAAAGAACCGGATAAATCGTATTATTTTGTATTTTCGGTAATTCATTACTGCAAATATACATAGTTTTATAAACTAATAAAAAAAAAGGTGTTTTTTTAATGGAAGAAAATTAATATTTTTGATTACTAAAAATGTTGACTATGAAAAATATTTTACCCTTCATTTTATCCGGAGTAATGCTTTTTACTCTTGATTTTTCGTGTTTTTCTCAACAAGTACCTAATTTCGAATTCGAGAACTGGACAGGAGGCAAACCCGTCTCGTGGGATGCTTCGAATGAAAGCGTAGTGGGTACAACCTTTACAACTGTAACACAAATAACATCAGGTCAGCATAGTGGATTATCAAGTGTAAAAATCGAAACCTTAACAAAGAACATTTTTATCCTTGGTGATGTTACTTTACCAGGCATTTTAACTTTAGGTGAATTCAATTTAGATATTGCCTCACAGAGCGGAACAATAACGGGTGGTATCATTTTCCCCCATCGTCCCTCTAAACTCAAAGGATATTACAAATCTGAGCCCGCTAGTGGAGATCGTTGCATGATTGCCGTAGGTCTTTCGAAATTATATGGAAGCACCCGAGACACCATTGGTTATGGCGAAGTATTCTTTTCTACAGCCGTTACAACATGGACTCCTTTTGAAATAGTAATCGACTGGACCAATTCGGACATCCCTGATTCACTTAATATTATTGCAGCTTCCTCGGATTTGATTAACTCAATTTTTACCAACGGAAGCAAACTCTGGATTGACAGTCTGTATTTCGAATATACACTCCCCGGATTCGAATCAATTGAAAATGCCTCCATTTGTCAGGGAGATATATTTAACTGGAGAGGTGACGCTTATACAAATGCCGGCACTTATTACGACTCTTTAATTTCTTCGCAAGGTGCTGATAGTGTTTATGTTTTAAACCTAACACTTTTAGATTTGCCTTCCCCATTTAATGTCACCGGTGGAGGAAGTTATCCCAGTGGAGGTTCAGGAGTACCAGTCGACCTTTCCGGAAGTGAAACGGGTGTTACTTATTCTTTGTTTTTGGATGGAAGCCCCATTTCAACATTAAACGGAACCGGATCTGCCCTTAGTTTCGGCGATCAGACTGCCGAAGGTACATATACCGTTGTTGCCACCAATATTTCTACAGGATGTACTCAAAACATGACGGGCGATGCGGTGGTAATTATTTCCGGAATATCAGAAAACAAGAATGTTACAGGAGTCGTTATCTATCCTAATCCGGCAAGTCATTCCATTAATATTCTTTCCGACACTCCCATTATTTCATGCTTTTTAGTCGATGCCGCCGGAAGAATTGTCAGTAGTTCAGAAGGAAAAACGATGGATGTTTCTGGGATAGAGAATGGTATCTATATATTAAAAATTAACACCGCCCAAAAGACCATTTTCAGTCATATTATTATTGAAAAATAAAAGCCTTTAAGATTCATGCAGGAGCAATATCAACTTTTACTTGTACTGATAGTATACATGTCCTTTATCATCGGACTGGGCGTGTATATGGGTCGCAAGGTTAAGAACACGTCCGATTATGCCATTGCCGGCCGCAAATTGCCGGGATGGGTTGCTGCTTTGTCTGAACGCGCCACCGGAGAATCATCTTGGGCATTATTGGGTTTACCCGGTGCGGCCTATGCCACAGGACTGGTAGAAATATGGACTGCCATTGGATGTGTCACCGGCATCATACTGGCCTGGATATTTCTGGCCTGGCGCATACGTAACGAAGCCGAAAAATACAGTGCCAACACGTTTACAGAATACCTTGCCCGCCGACATGGCGACGCAGGTAAATGGATACGTTTCACGGCCACATCTTTCATCGTTTTTTTCTTCTTTTTCTACATCGGAGCTCAGTTTATTGGTGGTGGAAAAACACTCCACACCATGTTTGGAATCGACCCCATCTATGGAATGCTTGTGGCAGCTGCTATTATCATTCCCTATACCATGTATGGCGGATTTCAAAGTGTAGTATATACCGATTGCGTTCAAGCATTGTTAATGATCATTACGCTGGTAGTGGGTCCTATCGTGGGTTTTATTTATCTATCCAATCACACAGACGCTTACGCTCCCGATATTTTTACCGCTTTAACGAAAGCCGGTGAAGGAAGGGATAGTTTGATGGGGGTCACCAGTGGAATGGGAACCGGCCTACTGATTGGCGGAGGTCTGAGTTGGATGTTCGGGTACCTCGGCGGTATGCCCCAACTCGTTATGCGATTCATGGCTATTAGCGATACACACCAGGCAAAAAAAGGAAGAAATATCGGCGTATTATGGACCATCTTTGCTTATTCGGGCGCTTTGCTGCTGGGCTTCATCGGACTGGCCATTTTCGGCCCCGGCACATTGACAGATCAGGAATATGTGATGCCCGCCGTTTTGCTGAAAATATTCCCGCCTGTCATCGCCGCCATACTGATTACAGGGGCTATCGCTGCCATGATTTCTACCGCCGATTCGCTGCTGGTACTTTCTTCTACCGAATTATCTGAAAACATCGTTAAGCCTGCTATTAAAAAACTCAGTCCAAAAAAAGACCTCATGCTGTCGCGTCTTATTACCGTTATTATTGCTCTGGTAGCCGTGGCAGCCGCTTATTTCTCTCCCCAAAAACTCATTTTTACTATCGTAAGTTATGTGTGGGGCGGGATTGGCGGAACTTTCTCGGTCGTTATTTTATTAACTCTTTTCTGGAAAAAATATCATGGATTGGCCGTTCTTTTTAGCATTATTTCGGGCATGTTATTCACCATCATCTGGATTTCTTCGGGGATGGAGCAAGTTATTACGTCCAGAATCATGACCTTTGTCGTTACCCTTTTTGTTGCTGTTCTTACAACTTATCTGATTCCCGCGGGTCAAAAAAAATAAACATGGAAACAACCCTACTCATCATTGCCATTTCACTTCTTGTCCTCTTATTCGTTCTTGTGTACTTCAGAACAGGCAACAAGTCCAATAACGACTTCGACACACTGAAAACCGAAATCTCCCGTCTGGACACACTGATGCGCGACGAATTTTCCCGCGGACGCGAAGAGACCTCAAAACTGCACCGCGAAAATCGTGACGAGCTATCCGTTTCACTTAAATCGTTCGAAGATCGCTTTTCCCAGTCAGTTAAAGATTTTAACGATCTGCAAAGGCAGAAGTTTGATGACCTCGCTTTGAAGCAATCGGAGCAAAAGACCGAGATCGAAATCAAGCTCGAAAAAATTCGACAGACCATAGAAACGCAGCTACAGACCATCCGCGAAGAGAACACCAAAAAGCTGGAGGAGATGCGGGCTACTGTGGACGAAAAACTACAATCGACACTGGAAAAGCGTTTCAACGAATCCTTCAAACTCATCAGCGACAGACTGGAGCAGGTGCACAAGGGACTGGGCGAAATGCAAACCCTGGCCTCGGGTGTGGGCGATCTCAAGAAAGTGTTAAGCAATGTAAAAACGAGAGGAACCTTAGGCGAATATCAGTTGGGGGGCATACTGGAGCAAATGTTATCGCCCGAGCAATACGAGAAAAATGCGATTTGTAAACCCGGCTCGCAAGAAAGAGTGGAGTACGTTGTTAAACTTCCTTCGAAAAGCGACGAAAACGAACTGGTGTTGTTACCCATCGACTCAAAATTCCCCATCGAAGACTATTACCGCCTCATCGAAGCATACGACAACCTGACCCCCGAAACGCAGGACTTTTTCGATAGTATTAACAAGCAATTCGAGAATTCGGTGAAGAAAAATGCCAAGACCATCAACGAAAAATATCTCAACCCACCTTATACAACCGACTTTGCCATTATGTTTGTCCCCACCGAAGGACTTTATGCCGAGATACTGCGTCGCACCGGACTTTTCGAAGTTCTCCGCCGGGATTTCAACATAACCATAGTTGGTCCCACCAACCTGGTGGCATTTTTAAGCAGTCTGCAAATGGGCTTCCGCACGCTGGCCATCGAAAAACGATCGAGCGAAGTATGGCAGATTCTGGGCGCGGTCAAGACAGAGTTTGGGCGTTTTGGAACTATCCTCGACAAGACCAAGAAGAAACTACAAGAGGCAGCCAATGTCATCGATCAAGCGGGTACACGCTCGCGGATGATTGAGAAAAAACTCAAAAACGTAGCCGAACTCCCGCAAAAAGATTCTCTAGCCATACTCGGCGAAGCCGAAGAAATTGACGAGGAAGAAGAAAGCAACGAACTGACTTAGGCTAAAGACTCACCCCCGGCACCTCTCTGAAATACATTTCCCGCAGATTTCGCAGATATTCGCAGATTATAAAACACCCTCCTTTTGGTCATGTCGTGGTAATCTCCAGCGCTTACAAAAGTTCAAATTAAGAGGACATTTGAGCGCTGTTTTCCTGATGCGTTGGGTGTTTTCAATTTATGTAATCTACGCCATCTGTGGCAAAAGAAACAAAAAACATCATTCCGTAATTTCCTTTATAGACTCACCCCCGGCACCTCTCTACAATGCAAAGAGGGGGGAAATACCAGAAAATCAAAGTCAAAAACACCCAACTATTTCGCGTTTGCGAGTTCTGATGATTTGGTCAGAACGTGGCAATCTCGAGCGCACCAACTAATTACTAGAAGGCATTTACGCGCTGTGGTCTAAGACGGAAGGGTGTTTTCAAATCATAAGATAATCAATTTGCAACCCTGAAAGAAATCCATATTCCTCGCACATTCCCACGCTTGAGATCGCCGCATCCCGAGTACTCTGGAGCATTTGCCTATTCAAAAACCTAACAAAGTCCCGCTTACTCGTATCCGAGTACTCGGATGATGTCGAGGGAGTTACGTCCGTATAACGGTTTAAACTTTTGTGGTTCGTCCCCTGACGAATCACTTGAAGTACTACATTTTACATTCTTTTCCAGACCCTTAAAACAGAATTTAAAATTCTACAAACTGGAAGAATATTAAGAATCTAAGCAGAACGTCTGAGGTTATTTTTAGATACCGGATCTGCGCTTTAAAGCATGTGAAGTAATTTTTAAGACATGCTCGTCCGGTATGACATCGAAGATAGAGCATAAAAAAACGCAGTCGCCCGCGCCTGCATTTTCACTCTTTCCACCCAAGTTTAGGGTGAAGAAGAAATGATTTAAATATATCAAGTTGAATAAAATCAACTTATATTTTTTTGCATTCCACGCAATAATGTTATAAATTTGGTAAAAATTAAAGCCTTGAAAATAAAAACTCTGGTTGTTGGTGTTTGTTTGCTTTTCATTACTAAGGCCTTTTCGCAGTCGTACATTCCTTTTGTAAGTGAAGAAAAACTCTGGACTGAGGCAAACTCTGGCTGTAATCCAAATTTTATTACAGTCCAGTCTTATGTAATGCGTGGCGACACTTTAATTGATACTCTTGTTTTTAAAAAGGTGTGTGATTTAAATAATGCTATTATACTTCTTGTTTATGAAGATACTACTCAAAGAAAGGTATATTTCAGATACCCTTATGACAATACAAGCTTCTTACTCTATGATTTCAACTTACAAATTGGAGATACACTTCCTGCACCAGAATGTCAAATAGTAATTGACAGAACGACGGAATATTTTGCTGGCAGGAATAGAATTAAACTAACATTTGATTGGCCTATGACATGGTATGAAGGTATAGGCTGTGTTAATCATTATATATTCTACTGGAGATGTATTGTTGGCGGCGTGGGGAGTTTATTATGCTATTTTGAAAACGATATTTTATTGTATCATGATACTAATATTAATAATGATTGTTTTGTAAATTACAATATGCCTCCGTTAGAAAAAGAAAATTTGTTCGATTTATATTGTTCTTATGATATCATGCATTTAAAATCTAAGTCAAATACGCCTTACACCCTTTCTGTTTACGATCTTTTCGGCAGAGAAATACTGCAAATTTCTGCAACAGGAGACATGAGAAAAGATGTCTCAAACCTGCCTGCTGGCATGTATTTGTGGAGAGTTGAGAGTAAGGAAGTGTCGGGGGTTTTTAGTGGCAAGTTTTTAAAGAATTAGTAATATGAGAAGAATTACCGTCATAGTTAGTGTTTGTTTGCTTTTTACAATAAAAGCCTTTTGTCAGCCATACGGTCCTTTAATCTTTAGCGAAGGCATTTCGTTTGAGGGAAACACTAGTTCCTGTCTTCGAATTGATACAAGTCAAACCGAAAGTATATGGATAATTGGACAACCTTCAAAGATTTTCTTTGATTCTGCGTATTCAGTTACTCATGCAATACTTACTGATAGTCTGAACTATTATCCCCCAAACAACAACTCTTACTTTGATCTTATTATCAAGAATTGCTCCCCCTATTGGTGGGGCGAAGGAATAATTAGTTTCTGGCATAAATACGACACAGATACTTTAAGGGATGGCGGATATATTGAAATCTCTTATGATGGCGGTAATTCCTGGAAAAATATCATAGATGATAATACCTATATGGATTTTATACCTACAAACTTCTATACCCATTCAGACACTTTATTTGATAGCACACCGGCTTTTAGTGGTCATTCTGACGATTGGCAATATTCTCAAATATATTGGTTTTGGGATGCAATGACAAAACCTGTTTTTGATTCTTTAATTGTAAGATTTAATTTTAGAAACTGTTTTGATTTTATTTAACAATTCTGTTAAGCATGAGTCTAATCATAGCCAATTGAATCATTGTTTCGCT
>PHDH01000050.1 GCA_002840935.1 Bacteroidetes bacterium HGW-Bacteroidetes-21
ATAATCAAAAGGAGCAGTTCCCCCGCTGGTTACGATAATAGTTCCAGTTCCATTGCATTGGCCGTTGCACAGGGCGTCTGTGTGTGATGGAGTTAACACAATGTCTGCAGGTTGTGTAATGGTAACAGCAGTAGTTGCAGTACAAAGATTTGCGTCAGTGACAGTAACATTGCATATCCCGGCGCATAAACCTGTTGCAATAGGAGTTGTTTGCGCATTGCACCAAAGGTAAGTATATGGCGGAGTACCACCTCCGGGAGTTACTGTGGCTGATCCATCACAAAGTCCAAAACAGGATACATCAACTTGAGCTGTAATGGTTGGCGCTATGGCTGTAGGTTCTGTGATGGTAAAGCTGGTGTCGAGTTCGCAAGGTCCTGCACTGGTTATCGTCAGGTTGTACGTTCCGGCAACTAATCCGGCAATATCTGCAGAGGTGGAAGAGAAAGCGGGGCCGGTCCAACTATACGAAACCGGAGCGATGGCGTTGGTTACGGTAATGTCGATGGAACCATTACTGCCTCCGTTACAGGAAACGTGACTAAGAACAGCATTCACTGTTACAGCAAGAGGTTGAGTGATTGTAAATAAGCGCGTTTTAGTGCAGCCGCGAGAATCCGTTACTGTAACCGTATAATTGCCTGCACATAATCCTGTGACATCTTGTGTAGTTGCAGAAAATGAGGGGCCCGACCAGTTGTATGTGTATCCAGGAGTGCCTCCCGTAGGGTTAATATCAATAGCACCAACGCATACTCCGTTACAAGTAAGAGGGGTAATTGAAACTTGATTTATTGTAATATCGGTAGGACGTGTAATCGTAGTGGAAAGAGCCCGGGTACATCCCAGTGCATCTGTAACAGTCACCCAATATGTTCCGATGCAGAGATTTGTAATATCTTCATTAGTAGAAGTGAAAGCCGCAGGTCCTGTCCAACTATAGGTGTAGGCTGGGGGTGGGGCAATGGGCGTTCCTCCACCTGCAGTTAAATTAATTGCTCCAACACAACCTGAAGAAAAACAGGGTAGATGAGTTCTGGCAAAGGCAATAGTAATTTGCGGATTTTGAACGATGTTGATGGTGAGCGTTGCTGTACAACTGTTGCAATCCGTTACGGTTACAGTATAATTTCCCTGAGGAATATTGTTCAAATCTTCAGTTATAGCAGCGTTGCTCCAAATAAAAGTATATCCGCCACAAGGAACGATTGTTCCACCGGAAACAGTTAGATTAATGGATCCATTGCTTGCTCCGAAACAGGGAACAATATGTGTTTCATTTAGAATAATGGCTGTAGGTTCATTTACAGTAAAACTGTTGGTAGTAGTACAACCATAAATGTCCGTTACTGTAACATCGTATGTGCCGGCAGATAATCCGGATATATCATCCAGAGTTGAAGTAAAGGCAGTTCCGGTCCAGCTATACGTATAGGGTCCGACTCCTCCTAAAACACTAGTATTAATGGCTCCATTGGTATTTCCAAAACATTGAATATGTGTTACGACACCAGAAATACTCATGGCAGTATTTTCGTAAAATCTAAAATTGCCAGTATTACCAAAGCAGCTAATAAAATCTTGAACGGTAATATTGTAAGTTCCGGCTGCTAATCCTGAAAAAGTGTTTCCAGCTACATATCCCGAACCAATATCATACTGGTACGGAGGTGTGCCGCCCGAAGCATAAACAGTGACACTGCCCGACCCTCCAAAGCAAAAAACAGAATCGTACACCAATGAATCGATGACAATAACTGGGGGTGCAGTAATAGGAAAGGTAAAAGTTTCAACACAAGCGTGATCATCTGTCAGTGTTAATGTGTAATTGCCGGCACAAAGACTGGCAATGTTTTCTGTTGAAGGACCGTTAGACCAAGCGAAAACATAGGGCATGGTTCCGCCATTAACTTCATCCAAAGTAATGCTTCCATCGCAAGTGCCCGGGCAGGTTTCATCAACTATAATTTCAATTACATCTAAAGCGGCAGGGGCTAGTACATAAATGCTATTTAAATTATTTGACCAAGTATTGTCTCCGTCTCTTGTTCTTACTTCATATGGGCTACCTGAACCACAAAGATTAGTTATGGTATAAGGAAAGTCGGTGGCAATTAGTCCATTAACCCAAACTTCACCACCGCCCAGATCGGCAGGAAATCTTAATCTGATATTTATGGGATAAGTCGGAGGGCCTCCGGTTACGTCAACTACTATTGAACCATCACAAACGCCAAAACAGGAAACTTGTGTGGGTGTGGCGGAAATTGTATGAGCTGCTTTGACATTGTTTTCATCTCCGAAAGTTGAAATTTGGGGACTTTTTATAAACTCATTTATTGAAACTGTTTTCTGAGAAAACCCTGTCAGTGAGAGTATTATAAAGAAAAAGCTATATAGAATTTTTTGCATGAAGTTCACAGTTATGAAACTTTTGTTTTTACGACCGAATATATAAAAAAGTTTCGGCATACACTTTAATATAATGACTTTATTATTAAGACTGTTTTTTTAATAACGGGTTGTCTGTTGTATCTATATGAAAATCATTGAAGTGAAAAATATTTTTATGGAAAAAATAAAGAAGTGCATCATTAAAATAATTTGAATGTTAAAAATCAGCAGGCAAATTGAAAAAAATGTATTACTTTTTCAACTTAAAGATGAAATGAAATGAAGTATTTGTATTGGATGATCGGAATTGCCGTTTTTTCGACGGCCTTTTTTGCTGCAAACCCCGGCATGGATTATGATTTTCTAAATGTTAAAAAAGGAAAATCTTACGAAAAAATGTGGGCAAAAGTAGACAGTCTTGATAAACAAGGTTTGCCTCAGTCGGCATTAGAAGTTGTGAATGAAATTTTAAATAAAGCCCAGACTGAAAAAAACTACGGGCAGGAAATAAAAGGGTGGATTTATACCGTCCGCTATAGTTCTCAACTGGAAGAATCTGGGTATGAAAAAACCATTAAAAATCTGGAAGAAAAAATACTGAAAACACCTGCGCCATCGCAGCAGATTCTGCATTCTATTTTAGGCGAAATGTATAAGATGTATTATAATCAAAATCGTTATCAGATATTAACCAGAACTTATTCCGAAGATTTGTTGACGGAAGATATCGCTGCATGGGATGCCCGTACGATGATGAACAGAATTATTTTTCATTATACAAGTTCGTTGGCAAATCATGATTCGTTGCAAAAAATCCGAATTGATATTTTTTCAGATGTTTTATCAGAAAACAAAGAATTCAGATACTTAAGGCCAACAGTTTACGATTTTTTGGCACACCGAGCTCTGGATTTTTTTAGCAATTCTGAATCTGGGCTGTCGCAACCTGCAGATCAATATGTTCCAAATGATCCTTTGTTATTTTCAGAAGCGGCGATTTTTTCAAAGCTAAAAGTCGAAACAAAGGATACTTTGTCTCTGAAATATTTTACAATTACTACTTTTCAAAAGTTGCTTTCTTTTCATTTGCCGTATAATAATCCGGCTATTTTAATTGATGCAGATATTAAGCGATTGCAATATGTACGGAACAATTCTCCTCTCGAAGAAAAGGATTCCCTTTACCTATTAGCACTTACTCAGTTAAAGGGTCGATACTCCTCTGATTCAGCCTCTGCCGAGGTTTCATATCAAATAGCTTCTTTTTATCAGCAACAGGCTTCGTTGTATAATCCCGAGCAGGGGTTGAAATATAAATGGTATTTTAAAAACGCGGTAACCGAATGTGAGTATGTTATTTCGAAATTTCCAAAAACATATGCTGCAAGAAATTGTGCTGCTTTGGTTAAACAGATTAATGATAAAAGTTTTTCTGTTAACTGTGAAAAATATAGTATGCCTGATAAATCATCACTTATCAATATTTCGTATCGAAATGTACCTCAAATTTATTATAAAATTGTAAAGTCGAATCACAAAAGTTTTTTTGAAAAATCACGAAACACTGTATATAAGGAGCTGCTTAGTTATATTTTAAGTCTGCCTGAGATAAAAAACGGAAATCTGCAATTAACGCTGGATGGTGATTTTCAGAATCATTCCGCAGAAGCTATGCTTCCGGTCTTACCTGTAGGTGAATATATTGTGATATTTAGCTATGACCCTGCTTTTAAATCTGAAAATAATATAGCTGCTTATTATCAGTTCAGCAAGACAGAACTAAGCTATTATTATCAGCAAAGTTCAGAGAGTGAGTATATTTACAGGGTAACGAATAGGGAGACAGGAAAACCCGAATCGGGTGTTACTGCTGAGATGTGGAAAGAAGAGTATAATTATAGCAAACAAGAATATATTTTTACCAAACTTCAGTCTTTTGTGACCGATGCTAATGGAACTTTTGCAATACCTTCGGCTCAAAGTTACAGGTATTTCAGGGTTCACCTGATGAAGGGTAATGACCGCCTTTTCTCTGATGATTACTTGTACCAATATCAGCCTTATAAGTCGCCTGAAAGAACCGTTACACATACTTACTTTTTTACAGATAGAAGTATTTACAGACCCGGACAAACAGTTTATTTTAAGGGAATTGTAGTGGAGTCGACCGGAAATATTCATAAGATAAAACCTGCATTCAAAACAACCGTTACGCTATTTGATGTCAACTATCAGAAAGTGTCAGACATTAGTCTGACAACTAATGAATATGGGTCTTTTGACGGTTCTTTTACAATACCCACCGAAGGACTGGCAGGAAATATGATGATTTCAGATAGTCATGGTTCGGTTTATATTTCGGTTGAAGAGTACAAACGACCCATGTTTGAAGCTGAATTTGAGCCGGTGAAAGAAAGTTATAAATTGAATTCGAAAGTGAGTGTTAAGGGAAAAGCCATGTCTTATTCAGGCGCTCCACTTGATGGAGCCACCGTGACTTATCGGATTACACGTCAGGCGTGGTATCCCTATCGCTATTACTGGGGTTGGTATCCTTCTCTGCCCGGTGAATCTGTGGTAGATTATGGCACTATGCAGACTGCTGATGACGGAACTTTTACTATTAGTTTTGACGCCAAACCAGATCCAAGTATCAAGTCAACGTATAAGCCGGCGTTCTGGTTCGTCATTCAGGCTGATGTGACCGATATCAATGGGGAAACACATAGCACTTCTCATACTGTTTCTGTTGGGTATGAGTCTTATTATTTAGGCACAAATCTCGACAATGAAACCAATCTTAAAACGGCAGAACCTTTGAAAATTACAGGTTCAAATTTAAGCGGACAGCAGGTCGAAGTTAGTGGAACATTCCAGATATTCCAGGTCGAAACGCCTGATAATTATACCATCGATCGTATCTGGACAAAACCTGAGTTTACGTTATTTACAATGTCCGATTATAAAAAAGAATTCCCGTTTTATCCTTTTGATAAAGAGCAGGATATTACTTTGTGGCCAAAAACCAAAAAAGTGATGTCTTTTCCCTTTAAATCTATCCCCGGAGATACAACCATAACAGGTACCGAACTAAAACTCACTCCAGGGTATTATTATCTGGAAGTTGTAGGAAAAGATAAAAATGGCGAAGAAGTAAAATATCAGCAATATTTTCAGGTTTTTGAGCCTGTCAGTGGTCAGGCATCCAGTCTTGATGCGTTTAAAGTGACTCCTGTGAAAAAGTATTGCGAGCCTGGCGAAAAAGCTCAGTTTTTATTGACTGCCAAAGCGAAGGATGTGACCGTGTTATTTCAGATAGAGCATAAAAATAAAATTGTGAAATCCGAATGGATTACCATGTCTAATGAGCAAAAATTGATTGAAATTCCGGTGGAAGAAATGCATCGCGGGAATTTTTCTGTACATTTTAATGTAGTTAAGCATGCCAAATTATTTTCGTTTAATGAAACTGTCATTGTTCCTTTTACCAACAAACAACTTGAAATCAAGTTTGAAACCTTTAGGAACAAATTATATCCCGGAGAAGATGAGGAATGGAGGTTGATTATTAAGGATAAAGACGGAGCAAAAGTGGCTGCCGAAATGATGGCAACGCTGTATGATGCTTCGCTGGACGCGTTTAAATCTCATTATTGGTATTTCTGGCTGTATGGTAGTGAATATTCCCGTTTTTATACGTATTCTGGAAAATCTTTTTCTCAGATTGGAAGTAGTCTTATCCTTAATGACTTGAATGAGTCTTTGCCTTATTATAGTCGTTCCTACGATGCTTTGAATTGGTTTGGCTTTAATATGTATTATGGGTATTACGGAAATCGCTATAGAGGAAGTAAAAATGATGGCGTTGTATTTGCTGCGATGGCTCAGGGAGAGACAACCTTAGCCGACGAGGAAGATATGCCAGTAGAAAAAGCAAGTCCAGTAACAAGCAGGAACGGGGATGGAAAAACCCCAGGCAAGGACAGAGCGGATGGAGATAAACTTGCTGAAATTTCTGAAGTTGAGCAACAAGGTGGTGAAGGGAGGGATAACTCAGGGGCAAAAAAGGAAGTGCAAATTCGTACTAACCTCAATGAGACAGCCTTTTTCTACCCTAAACTGCAGACCAATGAAAAGGGCGAAATTGTGATAAGCTTTAAAATTCCCGAAGCACTGACCAAATGGAAAATGCTGGGTGTGGCTCATACCAAAGATCTTCAGATAGGAACGATTACGAACGAATTGATTACTCAAAAAGATCTGATGATTGTTCCCAATCTTCCTCGTTTTTTTCGTGAAAACGATAAAATTCAGGTCAATGCAAAAATTCAGAATGTAAGCGGAGTAAAACAGGTTGGAAATGCCAAACTCGAGATTTTCGATGCTGTGACAATGAAGTCTGTGGATGCTTTATTTGGGAATACGAATTCGTCCATAGCCTTCCAGTCGGAAGCTGGTAAGTCGGTGAATGTTAGCTGGGATCTTTTAGTTCCTGAAGGAATTCAGGCTGTTACTGTTCGTATGTCGGCCATTACAGATAAATTCTCCGATGGAGAAGAAAAAGCTTTCCCTATTTTAACGAATCGTATGTTGGTAACAGAGACCTTACCTTTGCCCATGAAGAATAAGGGGAAGAAAACGTATACTTTCGAGAAACTTGTAAATGCTGGAAGTTCGTCTACATTGAAACATCATAAATATACGTTGGAATATACTTCCAATCCTGCATGGTATGCAATACAAGCATTACCTTACATGATGGAGTATCCCTATGAATGCTCTGAGCAGGTTTTCTCTCGTTATTACGCCAATACGATAGCTACTTCTATTGCCAATTCGGCCCCTAAAATTAAGCGCGTTTTTGAAATGTGGCAAAAAACACCCGGATCAAAAGCCTTATTGTCGAATCTGGAAAAGAATCAAGAACTTAAATCTTTGTTGCTGGAAGAAACACCTTGGGTTCTTGATGCACAAGACGAATCGGAAAGAAAACGCAGAGTTGCTTTGTTGTTTGATCTTAACCATATGTCTTCCCAGCAAGCGTCAGCTGTTAGAAAACTCGAGAAACTACAGACGCCCAATGGTGGCTGGGCATGGTTCCCCGGTGGACGCGACGACAGGTACATTACACAGCATATTGTCACAGGATTTGGACATCTTTATAAGCTGGGTATGATTGATCTTAAGGCTAACAACAAAGTCAAAAACATGGTTTTCCCAGCTTTGAAATATCTCGATCGCGAAATCGTAAAAGATTACGAATCCCTAAAAAAATATTACAAAAAAGAAGAACTTGAAAAGGATCACCTGAGTTATTATGCCATACATTACCTTTATGCCAGGACCTTCTTTACATCCGACTATCCAATAGATAACAAGACGAAAGAAGCATGGAATTATTTTTATGGTCAGGCACAGAAATACTGGCTCAGAAATCATCTTTATTCAGAAGGGATGATTGCTTTAGCATTATTCCGGAGTGGAGATAAAGTGACATCTCAGAAAATAATAAAATCGCTAAAAGAAAGATCGATAGTCAACGAAGAACTGGGAATGTACTGGAAAGAAAATTCCTCGGGTTATTACTGGTGGCAGGCGCCTATTGAAACACATTCGTTGCTGACCGAAGCTTTTAATGATATAGAAGGTGATGTGAACACAGTAAATGAACTTCGTACCTGGTTGCTCAAACAAAAACAGGTACAGGATTGGAAGACCACTAAGGCCACGGCTGAAGCAGTTTATGCCTTGCTTTTAAGGGGAACCGATTGGCTGGCTACAGAGTCTTCCGTTGTGATACATTTAGGAAGTCTGAAAGTAGATCCTAAGACTATGCCCGACATTAAGGAAGAAGCGGGTACTGGATATTTTAAAACTTCGTGGGATGCAAAAGAAATTAAACCGGAAATGGGTAATATTACTGTCGAAAAATCCAGCGAAGGAGTCAGTTGGGGCGCTGTTTACTGGCAGTATTTTGAGCAGTTGGATAAAATAACCCCACACGAAACACCTTTGAAAATCAACAAAAAGCTTTTCATCGAGACTATGACAGACAGGGGGAAAACTATTGTTGCATTTAAAGAAGGAAATCCCTTTAAAGTGGGCGATAAAATTATTGTCAGAATTGAGTTGCGTGTTGACAGAGACATGGAATATGTTCATATGAAAGATATGCGTGCTTCTGGATTTGAGCCCATCAATGTTATTTCTTCCTACAAATGGCAGGATGGACTGGGTTACTACGAAAGCACCCGTGATGTGGCGACTAACTTCTTTTTCTCTTATCTGCCCAAAGGAACTTATGTGTTTGAATATCCTCTGAGAGCTTCGCTGGCAGGAAATTTCTCGAACGGAATCACAACCATTCAGTGTATGTATGCTCCCGAATTTACCAGTCATTCTGAAGGAATACGGGTGAAGATAGAAAGTAAATAGTTTTTATATTGAAATTATTGCTGGTTCGTTTGAAGGCGGACCAGCTTTTTTTTTGAAATAATTCAACACATACACGATAGCGAAAAATTTATTATTTTTGAAAATGTTTAAGTATTAATGTTTTCAATTAATGCTGATAATTAGTATAATAACGCTTAAATTATAGTAAAAATGTATTGTACAAACTGTGGAACTGAGGTGCCTGAAAAGGCAAAGTTTTGTCCTTCATGTGGAACACCTGTTGCTTTGGTAGAGGAAAAACATGCTGAGAATAAAGAGAAAGAAACTGTTTCGGGGAATATGACATTTCAGGTAACTCTTCAGGGTATTTCACAAGATATGATGGGTGCTAATGGTAGTTACGATCCGGTTGAATTGGGAGTAATGAATACTGAGCAATTTTCTGCTTTATGGAAAAAACTGTCAGAGATACAGCCAATGAAGGCTACAGCACCAAATCAGGATATTTGTCCTGCCTCCATGACAATAAATTATAGAGACGAAATATATGCCTTTGAATTACTGGGTGGTAGTATTTTGTATTCAAACTCAAATACTGTTGTCTCAGAAAATGATGCTCTGCTGCTAATATCCGGAGAAAAACCAGCAGCGGTCAGTCAAAAGAAATCAAAGGATGCAAAAGGGAATGCGCATGAAAACGCTCAAATCTGGGGCTCCGATCATAAAGATGTAAAAGGACTTACACCTGTCCGCAAAACAGGGATTCCTCCTACCGATCGGGTAAAGACAGAATCTGCTATTATCAATGCAGGAAATTCACCACAAATAAGTGATAACGTAATAAAATCATCTACCAGTAAAAATGTGTTTATTGCTCCTTTACTTTTCGGAATTCTTGCTATTGTTCTTGCATTGGGAGGTTTTGCCGTAGCAGAGCCCGGACTGGGAGCTGTCTCTTTGATTGTTGCTATTGTTTTGTTTATCGTGTCGGGGAGTCTCAAAGGCAAATCACGTGCTATTCTGCGCATTGGTTTTGACTGGAATTATAATGCTATCTGGGTGATTTTTCCAGGCAAAAAACTTACATATATCGGGAATGCCAATTGTATTACCAAGTTTTCGATAGAAAAAACACAATTAAGCAGCACCCGTTATACCAATATTGGAAGTTCAGAAGTGAGAATCAATACAGCCGTTCAGGATAAACATAATATTTGGATGTTAATGGTAGAGAAAACAGATGGATCCAGAATTCCCCTTATCACATTATATAACGAGCAGGATGCTTTTCGTGTCATGAATAAAGTAACCTATCTTTTGAATCAACAGGTATAGTTAATTATTTATGGGGATTCAAATGATAAAAAAAATTAATTGCTGAAAAATTTCATATTATGTTGTTACATTAGCACGTAAATTCGTGCTATGAGAAAAGTGATAATTGTTCTATTTTCTTTGTTGATAGTGTCTGAACTTTTTAGTCAAAACGATTCAGCCAGCAAAGCCCTTAAAATATATATATCCTGTAGCGACTGTGATATGGATTTCATTCGCAAAGAGATTAACTATGTAAATTATGTGCGCGATCGTCACGAAGCCGAAGTCTACATAATTACTACGGAGCAAAATTCGGGAAGTGGTGGGATTATTGTAACCTTAGATTTTATCGGACAGCAAAGCTATGCCGGCATGAATGATACCCTTAAAATATCACTGCGACCCGACGATACAGACGATGTAATCAGAAACAAATCGATTGCTGTACTTAAAGCAGGACTCATGCGCTACGTTGCCAGAACGCCTTATTTTGATAAAATAACTATCACTTCATCTATCGAAGATAATCAGGATGCTACACAACAACCTTCCGATCCATGGGATAGCTGGGTTTTTAAGCTGAGTAGTGATGGGTATTTTAATGGAGAGAAAACCTATAAATATAATTATCTCTACAGTTCTTTCTCTGCAAACCGGATTACCGAAAAGTGGAAGTATGAATCAAATATTGCGTATCAGTTTAATAAGACGAAGTATATTTTTGAAGATGATGATACAACCATAATAACGGCTAGTAAATCATTTTATAATAACTATTTCCTGGCACGAGCCTTAAATAATCACTTTTCTTTGGGATTGTCATTGGGAGCCAATTCTTCATCCTATAGTAATATCGATTTTTCGGTTTCGGGTCTGCCAGCGATAGAATATAATGTTTTTCCTTATTCCGAATCGACCCGAAAACAGCTGAGAATTCAATACAAAATAGGTTTCGATTACAATGATTATCACGATACTACGATATATAACAAAACAGAAGAAGCGCTGTTGATGCATAGCCTTAGTATGACAGTTATGTTTGTCCAGAAATGGGGGAGCTTGAATGTCAATTTGTATGGATCAAACTACTTTCACGATTTCAGCAAGAATCAGTTGAGCATAAATGGTAACGCCGATATTAAATTATTCAAGGGACTTTCTTTAACTTTATATGCATATTATGCTTTTGTACATAACCAACTTTCGTTGCCAAAAGAAGGTGTTACCTACGAAGAGACAATAACCCGTCAGCGCGAATTAGCTACTACCTTTAACTATTATACCAGTATCGGTATTTCTTATACATTTGGTTCCATTTACAATAATGTAGTGAATCCACGTTTTGGAGACTAAACAGAGATTAGTCCTTTTTCAGTATTACTTTATTTCTGTATGTTGAACTACCGTTTGACGTTGTTGTAAAATAAACACCATTCTGAAGGTTAGATAAATCAACCTGATTGACTGAAAAAGTGTGTAGTAAGATTTTTCCGGTAACGTCAGTAACTATTACGTTTTCGAATTTTTCGCTAAAGCTTACTATTCCCTGACTGGGGTTGGGAAAAACAAAAATGTTCGTTGTATAATCATTAGGGTCGACATTCAATGCGGTAGCATTGTAGTTAAAAGACCAGCCTTGTCCTGTCCCTGTAGATGTTGAAAGAAATCGGATGATGACTTTTGAGGCGTCAATTGTAAAAGCAGTGGGAGGGGGTGTAGCCGAAGTGTATTTATACAAAAAATTCGCCGAAGAAATGCTCTCTTTGTATATCTGAATGGAATGATTAACACTGCCTGCAAAGAGGTCGAATTCTGTCGTTGTAAAATGATATCTTTCGGCACCAGGAGCAGCAATAACCCAGCGGCAGCTCGTGTTTTTGCGATACTCACAATCGCCACTTCCGTCGCTTAATATGCCCTGATCTTCGAAGACGGTGTCGTTGGTGCAATAAATGGTGTTGTAGTTGAGAAGAAAGCCTTCGTTTTGCTCGTGGGCGTGGAATTCGATATAAAATTGTCCGGAAACTCCTGTGATTGTTGTGGGATCAGTTTCGGATGTTAGTGCAGGAGCATTATTGGCGCTAAAAAATGAAATCAGCGTATTTTCGGAGGGATTTCCGTCAAAAATAAATAAGGTGTCGGTAGCGCCCAATGCAAATTGCTCAAATGTTATTTCGGGAGAGGACCCGCATTCTGGATTAATCCACCACGAACAGTGTGCGTTTGAAGTATACTGTAAATTGGCGCTGCCATCAGATATGGAGCCGGAAATACTGTTGAGTTCTTCCTGCCCGCTACAGTAACCGGGGAAAGTGTATTGAATGGTGTCTGGATAAATGTCTACAATAAGTTCTTGCAGTAAATTAAAGTTCGAGCCACCGGGATTCATTTGTCCGCTATAAAAATAGCCATCGTAAGATCCGCCCCAACCCCAGTTAAAATGGTAGTAGTCGTTGGTTTCGTAACCGTCGCAAACAAAGGCGTGTCCAGAAGTAAACGTAGTGTCGGACCATCCAGCATAATATAGCGGTTTGCGGGCTTGAAGGTTGGTAATTACCAGGCTGTCCCAGTTTAGTGTGGTGCTGTCTCTGAAAATATAGCGGGTTTCGGGACAGTATTTGAAATAATTGCGAAGTGAGCGGGCTGCACTGTGATTCCACATGCCCGATCCGTCGGGACCATAATCCATATCAACCGAAACGCCCAGGTGGAATAAGAGCTGACCCACGGCCAGGTTTTCGAAAGGGACTTGGGTGGGCATGGCATTCCAGTCGTAAGTAGCAGCCGAAAAATCGGCAGATATTACGCCGTATTCGGGATGAGTGTATTCGTAATTTCCGGTTCCCGTCTGAGGCCAGCGGTGGTAATACATCAACTGCCCCATGGCGGTGGCAACACAACCTGCATAGGTGTGACCGCCAGAGCCTTCTCCATCTTCGGGGCAAAGAATATTGTATGGATAGTTTTGGTTCCATTTGGTTGATACCATCGGGGTCACAGACCGGGTTTGTTTGAACTGGCCTTTGAAATATCTTGTGTTTTCGATGTTTTCCCATGCCATGCGGGTTTCTTCTGTGGCTGTCATTCCGCGACTGATGGCGTCGAGCATTTCATTCCTGTATTTCCCCAAAAAATGTGACGAGCCGGGCAATGGCGAAGTGGCAAAATCACCGTCGGACGAAAAAGCCGGGATGGGGAAAAAACGGTCGTCAGCCGAAACTATTACATAACCTTTTGGAGACAAACGATATATGCGATACAAAACCTGTCCGTTGGCAACTGCAGAATCGGTCGAAATAATGGAATAATCACCGGCAAAAATATGTGGCATAGAAAGAATAAAGTTGTTTGCCAGTTTTATCGATTGCTGAAAACTAACGGGAACCGACCATGCAGTGGTCAGGAATCCCATTGCAATAATTATACTTGCCAGTGATTTTTTCATAGCTTAGAATTTTTTAAGTAATTCGGCTACAGCATCTTTGTGGACTGTAAAATTCATCATTTTCAGTTTTACATAATCGTCGTTGAAAAAGTAATAACCAAATTCTTTGGCATTGGGGTCGTTGTTTCTAGACCCAGCGCCTGAGTCTTTGAGCATATACCAGCGATGATTTTTGAAGTCAGTATAGCCTACCAGATGCATTCCATGATCGTCGGTCGTAGTTTTGTTAGAAAAACGGAACTGACGGGCGTCATCGTTGATGTATTCCGAAGGTATGTCGAATGTGGGAATCATGGCACACTGACTTTCTGTGTCGAAACCTGCTTCCGAAACATCGCCTCCAATACTTACGGTAAATCCTTTTTCTATTGCTGTGTTTAGGGCTTTCATATAATCGTCGAGGGGAACGTTGTAATAATCTTTGCTGTTCCACCAGTTGTCGGGAACATTATACAAAACCTTTTTCCAGTATGGCTCTTGTTCGTACGAAAGAATCTCGACATAGTCGTCGGGTTTAATTTTCAATATATCGTTGAGGTATTGTTTTGGGGTCATTTTTTTGCCATTGACAGTAACTTCTGTAGGCGGTGTGCCGAGGTGAAAGTTAAGCATAGCCTGAATGGTAGACAGAACTTCAGCTTCGTTCCACTGGTTATTGGCTTTCACCGATTTAAGGTAACCCGACATTTCTGCCATCAGCTTTTCGTGTGAGTGATGTTTTCTGCCATTGAGTAAACCAGTGTAAGCTTCGTATGGAACTGCGCCATACATCTTGTACATACGAGTTACTGCGTTGGCTTCGGAACCTTCGTCAAAAGCACTTGTGCCTCGTGTGCGGACGTATTCGCGGGCCTTCTCGACATATTCCCAATACACGGTATAAATTTCAGATATTTTGACTTGTTGTTTTGTTATACGATATACTTCTGATTCGAAGTAAGAAGTAGTTGAATAACACCAACAGGTGCTGGCACTACCCTGTGAAATGGGAATATTAGCCCACTGTGATTTGTACATACTGACTTTATTGGGTAACTCTCGCCCTGAATAGTCTGCTTTGAAACGACGATAGGGTAATACAGGAGCAGCTTTTTCCTCAACATCTCGGACATCTTTGAGTATGGAATTTTCGTAATAACCGGCTTTGTATTCTTTAAAAGCAGCTTTGTCTTTTGTAGGCTGAGCCTGTATTAATGACACAAAAAGTATCATCGTAAAGAGAAATAGAATGTTTTTCATTTTTCTTTTTTCCGAAAGTTAGAAAATATTTTTGTGAATTACAATGTGGGGGGATTACTCTTGTTGGAAGAGTGGGACTAGAGGTGAAAATTCTTCATTTATTTTAATCGACATAAGTTTCTTTAATAACTGATTTGACTTCTTTAATTTCCGGATTCGAAAGTCGTCCGAGAACTTTTACAATTCTTTGCTTATCGATTGTCCTAATCTGGTCGATTACTGCCCAGCCAATTTTATTGTCATGTTTAATCTCGATTCGGGTAGGATATTTTTTCGACATGGTTGTCATAGGTGCCACTACAATTGTCTGTAGATATTTATTCATTTCGTTGGGAGAGATAATAATGCAAGGTCTCGTTTTTTTAAAGTTATTTCCAGCGGGGGAAATATTACACAGAGTACCACAGAGGAGGCACAGAGTGCCACAGAGTTTTGTTCTTCGGTTATTAAAAATCTGCGATTATTTGCGAGATCAGCGGGAAAAATATTACACAGAGTAGACAGAGGAGGCACAGAGAAGCACAGAGGATTATTTATTAGTTTAATAAAAATCTGCGATTATCTGCTAGATCAGCGGGAGACATGTTTTACCTTATTCTTCTCCTGAAAACCACGATAAAACTTGATTAACTTTCTCTGTGTCTTTTCCTTTTACCACAAATAATACAGCGCCATTTACGCCATATTTTTGGTTTTCTTCGTTGGAAGAAAAATTTGTCTCTCCTACGGTCAAGGCATCTGGTTGATTTTTGCAGAATATCAAGATTACAGAAACCTGCGACATTTTTGAGTGAAAAAAATATGCTTTTTGAATTAGATCATCATGCTCCAAGGTTTTTCCGTTGTTGTCATCAGCGATAAATGCTTCTTCATAATTATTGACTAACCATAACATTTGCGTTTTATTGGGATGCTCGTCATTTAAGTCATTTAATTCGATTTTTATTTTTTCCTCTTTGGAACTTGATGTTTTTGCTTGATTCTGACAAGAAAAGGAAATCCATCCTATTAAAATGATTAGTATAATCAGATGTCTCATAATTTATTCTCTATTGATTGCAAATTGCCGCTTGACGTGGTGCAAGTTATATTAACTATTTTATTTTGCAAAATAATTACAACAACACTAAATGATTGTTTGAGCGCCCAATGAGCATTGCATACTTGCTCAATTAGCTTGCCTTTACTTAAAATGCTTGCATAAATGAGGGTTTAGGGTTACTCATTTTGTAAATTTATCTTCTTGTCATTTAGTGTCTTCTGGATTAATGAATTGCAGTAGAAATTTGTTCCAAATTTGTTTTAGGTAGGTTAGTGAGCTCAAAGCATAAGTGTGTGGATATGTCTGAGGGGTCGGCAGAGGCGCTACGGTTGGTTTTAAATAGCCGCTTAACAATTCATTTTCTATTAAAATTGTTTAAATATTATTCCTAGAAACCACTAATATATTAGTTTTGACTATCTTTGTAACATGAAAACTGATAGAAAAAATATAGTTTTTAGTTTAATGCTGTTTTTAGTTTTGTTGTTCAGTTATAGTGTTTGTATTCAGTACACTAATCCTTCTTCAATGATTGAGTTAAGTTCTGAATCTAATTCATCATTAAATTGGGTAAATTCTGATTCCGAAACACATGAAGATGACCAAATAACCAATAAAATAGAAACAGTATCAGATTTTAGAGTTAATGCTCTGCGTGCTAGCATACAAGTCTCTTCTCTAATATTTCGCCCATCCATTACTGTTTGGCAACCACCTAAAAAAGGCTAACACAATCATAGGTGTAAAACTATCTCAGAGTACTACATGATGCAAGGGCTCATGTTTTGAGTTTTTTTATCACCCATAAAATAGAGGTCTTTTGTAAAATATTAACAGTTTCTAAGTTTAAAAATTATGGACATATTGAATCATTTTGACCATTATGGAAAAAAGCAGGACAAGGAACACTTTATGAATCTCATAAAAGTTGCATTGTCAGATGGTATTATTGACCAATCAGAATCGCAAATCTTACATCGAATGGGGAAAAAAATGGGTTTCACAGATCCCGAAATTGATAGTTTAATAGATTCTACAAGTAAAACAGAATTTATTCCTCCATATAAATTATCTAAGCGTTTTGAACAAGTTTATGATATAATTAAGATTGTTTTAGCTGATGGCGTAATTGATAGCAACGAAATGCGTATAGCAAATGCCTTTGCAATTAAATTAGGATTTACTGAAATCGAAATGCCTGGCTTGCTAAGCACTCTAATAAAAGGAATAAGAGAAGGTAAGGACGAGGACGATCTTTTTGAACTTTATAAGAAAGAAAGAAAGCATTGAAAAAGGGCATAAGATTAAAAGCATTAAATCGGCATTATAAAATAACAAAGTTTTATGCTTTTTTAAAAAATACAGCTATTAAAGGGAGTCTAATAATTCTGATAATTATTGGGTTGTTGTTTTTCCTTGAATATTTTTTTATTGATATAAATGCCATACTAAATAGCATTGTAGAAGCACACTCTCCAGTATTAGTATTTACAATATTTTTTGCATCAGAAACAATTTTAGGGATAGTCCCCCCCGATATTTTTATAGCCTGGGGTTCAAAAACAGCAACCCCCTGGTTGACGTTATTCATTTTAGCAACTCTTTCATATCTCGGAGGCGTTATGGCCTATATTATTGGAGGTCTGCTGTTTCGAATCTCCGTCATCAGAAATTATATTGAAAAGAAAACAGCCAAACATATTTCTAGTTTGCGGAAATGGGGTGGGTTATTTATTTTAATAGGCGCATTATTGCCTCTTCCTCATGCAACCGTTAGTTTAGCTTGCGGTTTAGTTAAGTACAGTTTTAAAAATTATTTATTATGGGCACTTTTCAGGTATTTACGATTCGTACTATATGCGCTCGTTATTTTTAAAATATTTTAATGTTATGAGCTATTGATTTTTTACTTCGAATAGACTAAAATAGTGTCCTTAGTGAAAATCTTAGTGTCCTTAGTGGTTAATGATTTTTTTACCACAAGGGACACAAGGATTCTTTGAATAAATAGTGTCCTTTGTGTAATCGTAGTGCCCTTTGTGGTTAATTTATTTTTACCACAAGGTGCACAAGGAAGGCGCAAGGAACACAAGGAATTTTTTGGTTAAAAATAGTGTCCTTTGTGTAATCTTAGCGTTCTTTGTGGTTAGGGAATTTTTTACCACAAGGTACACAAGGATTCTTTGAATAAATAGTGTACTTTGTGTAATCATAGT
>PHDH01000051.1 GCA_002840935.1 Bacteroidetes bacterium HGW-Bacteroidetes-21
AGGCCCATGTCCTTGATGGCTTCTGTGAATGCCCGGGTCCAGGCTATGTTGCCTATAAAATTATCGTCGATGAACATAATTTGCCGGGTTTTATGCCGGCGGATTTCGTCCACAACCTGTTGAATAGGGCGGTTTCTGAAAGGATTGGAAACATATTCACTGCTATTGTAACAAAAATGGCACTTGTATGGGCAACCTCTACTGGCTACTACAATATTACTATAGAGGTATTTGCTTTGTTTGATATACGACCAGTCGGGCAGCGGAACGATGCTCAGATCTGCAATGTTGCTCTGGTAAACAGGTTGTAAGTCGTCGTTGCTGACATCGGTGAGTAAATCGCCCCAAACTTTTTCTGCCTCGCCGATGACAACTGCGTCAAAGTGCTCGAGCATCAGGTTGGCATTGGCCGATGCGTGAATACCGCCGCAAACTACCGGAATATTCCGGGCTCGATATATCGCAGCAATTTCGAAAGCTCTTTGCGACGTATCCACATTAACAGTTATGCCTACCAGATCGGGATTGTCTGTAAATGAAACACGACCTGTATTTTCATCGACAATGCTTACTTGATGTTCTTTGGGACTGAGCGTTGCCAGCATAACCAGTGATAAGGGAGGTGACATGACTCTTTTAAAGTACGAATCCGTGGGACGTTGAGTCATTCGGGGAGAAATTAGTTTTATTTTCATATTTTATTGTTTGAAAGTACTTTGAAATACAAAGTAAAATGATAAAAAAAATTATTTGTTGTTTTTAATCAGATTTTCCAATGCATTAAGATGTTGGTTAAAGGCCAGTTTCCCCTCGGGAGTGGCAGCGTAAGTGGTGTTGGGCTTTTTTCCGATGAATTGTTTCAACACAGAAATATATCCCGCTTTTTCTAGGGCAGTAGTGTGACTGGCGAGGTTACCATCGGTCACGTTCAGCAGTTCCTTTAGTCGGTTAAAGTCGGCCTGATCGTTGACCATCAGGACTGACATAATGCCTAGTCTGATTCGACTTTCGAACGATTTATTCAGTTTGTCAATGTCCAGTTCCATGCTTTTATTTTACTGAAGGTTGACGTTCGTAACGATAATACATAATCCAACCATAGATTATATGGAGGATTCCGAAGCCAAAAGCCCAGAAGATGAGTCCAAAGGGAATAAAGACAGACGCCAGCAATCCTGTAATTATTTCTAGTATTCCCAGTATGCGGACTTCGGGGTAGGTGTATTTGCTGGCATTGATCAGAGCTAATCCGTAGAAAATGAGCATAGAAGGAGCAATGAGTCCGGTAAGTTGGTGATAGAGTAGTATTAGGCAAAAAACGCCGCCGGTAACTAAGGGTATCATAAGGTTCAAGAGCATTATACGGGTTGTTTTGTCCCATATTTTCAAACCGTTCTTTTTGGCTTTTCGTATGGTGAGCCACGAACTAATTAGCAACGATAAAATAAGCACAGCGACCGAAATAATGGCAAAAACCTGAATATTCAAAGCACTATTTCCAGTCAGGGTGTCACTGAAAAGTTCTCTGTAACAACTGCCATTCGTATGAAGGAACCATGCCATGGTGGCCACTCCCAATAAAGCAAAAATGCCAATAAAGACGCCCGAAAAACCATTTAAAGAGATAAACTTTGAGGAACGTTCCATCATTTTGCGGATGTCGTTCAGTGCAGCCAGTTGTTCTTCGTTTTGATTCATGGTAAAAGTACTTTGAGATGCAAAGTTAAATGAAAAATTCTTCTGAGCAAATTATTTTACGTTTTTTAAGAAAAGGGGAGGGTGCAATAAAAATAATATGAAGCTATTGATTTGTAAAAAAGTGAATATCTACAAATGTATTAAAACAAAAACCCTAGTAAGTTATTTCTTACATGGGTTTTTCGCTTTTGTGAACCTCATGGTACTGAATTCGAACCAGTTTTTGAATGATCTTAAGTTGATTAATTCTATAAGGATATGATATTTGAGTCAGTTTAGCTGGAATCAACTTTGATATAATTGCCAATTTAAAATGCAAAAGATTAAACTGAAGAATTTAGCCTACAGTCAAAAAAACATATATAGTTAGAATTTTGGTTTATTCTTTAACTCAATCTCTACCCATTCATTATTTAGGTAAATTGAAGATGTAAAGAATCTAAATAAAGGCCTTTTAATATAGTGAATAGGTTGTCTATTTCCCCATGTGCCAATAAATGCAGATTTTAAAAAATTAGTTGGCCAAAAACTAAAATAATCTTTTCTTGAATCAATTATCTGACCATCAATTAAAAAATCAACTTGTGGTTTATCATGATCCCATCTTATAAGTATGTGATACCACATTTCTTCATTATTTGAAAGCACAGGACCTTTGATAAAAGAACTTTCCCATTTGTCATTTGAAATCCAAAAAACCCATCTTATCTCAGTTGGTAGTTTACCTGATTTGTTTGAAACATTTGGGACTAAAGCTATTGAGAATACATTTTGGTATTTATTGTTTTTAGGTAGATAATTATTTGTAGCATGTGAAATTAGATACTCAAAATTCATCATATTTTTGTAATACTCATTAACTGATTTTAGCTTTACCCATGTTGAAAAAGATCCTTGTTTACTGCTAAGAAAACTTGCATCTATTTGTAATTCCTCATTTATTGAAACTTTATATGGTTTTTCTTTAAATTTTATTGTTTCAATTTGTTGTTCCAATAATAAAGTTTCAATGTTTCGGAATTCATCATCTATTAAATTAAGTCTTTTTACAGAAATTGGAGCAAAAATGATATTTGTATTTTGATTAGGAAACAATTCTTCAACCTTTTGATTAAAAACATACTTTGATTTTTCAACCATACCTGTACAAATGCTCCAAAGCTTAAATTATTTAACGGAGCAGTTGGTAATGCTTATCATTGGTTATATGAGCCATTTATGCCTTATAAAGATGAATTAGGTTTATTACTTGGGTTTAAAATAAAAAATGAAAACGAGAAGCTGAAAAAAGAAAATAGTAGTCTAAAAGACGAAATCGAAATTTTAAAAAAATGTTTAAAATAATTCAATAAACTTTTGCTAATGAACACATCCTCCATAGTATCCAAAGTCTGGTCCTTCTGCAACCCCCTTCGTGATGTAGGTGTAGGTTACGGCGATTATTTGGAACAGTTAACTTATCTGCTCTTTTTAAAAATGGCAGACGAGTACAGTAAACCCCCGTATAACCGCAAACAGTATATTCCAAAGGATTATACATGGGAGAGTTTAATTAATAAAAAAGGAGCCGAACTCGAGCTGCATTATGTGAAATTACTGCGTGAGCTTAGCATACAAAAAGGAATACTGGGGCAGATTTTTACCAAGAGCCAGAATAAAATTCAAGATCCTGCTATGCTGGCCAAGGTAATAGATATGATAAATACCGAACAATGGCTGGTACTAGGAGCCGATGTTAAAGGAGATATCTACGAAGGTCTGCTCGAAAAGAATGCCGAAGATGTAAAGAGTGGAGCGGGGCAGTATTTTACCCCCAGAGCGCTTATTAAAGCCATGGTTGAGTGTATACAGCCCCAACCTATGAAAACCATAGCCGATCCGGCTTGTGGAACTGGAGGGTTCTTTCTGGCAGCTTACGATTATCTGGTAGCCAACAATAAATTGGATAAAGACCAAAACAAGTTTATAAAGCTTCAGACTTTTTATGGAAACGAAATTGTTGCCAGCACACGTCGTCTGGCTTTAATGAATTTGTTTCTGCACAACATTGGCGATATCGAAAGCGATAATTTTATCTCACCTGCCGATGCGCTTATAGCTGCTTCGCCAATTACATATGATTATGTGTTGGCCAATCCGCCTTTCGGAAAAAAGAGTTCCCAAACCTTCACCAACGAAGAAGGCGAACTTGAAAAAGACGATCTTACTTATAACCGTCAGGATTTTTGGGCAACCACAAGCAATAAACAATTAAATTTTGTTCAGCATATACGCACCATGCTCAAAACAACCGGATTGGCTGCCGTTGTGGTTCCTGATAATGTTTTGTTCGAAGGAGGTGCCGGAGAAACTGTCCGTAAAAAACTGCTGGAAACTACCGATCTGCATACCATATTGCGTTTACCTACAGGTATTTTTTATGCACAGGGAGTAAAAGCAAACGTAATTTTCTTTGATAATAAACCTGCCAGCAAAGATCCGTGGACAAAAGAAATTTGGGTTTACGATTATCGTACAAATATTCACCATACACTTAAGAAAAACCCGCTTAAGTTCGAGGATCTTAAAGACTTTGTCGTCTGCTATAACCCTTCAAACCGGCATAAACGCAAAGAAACGTATAATGCCGAGACCAATCCTGATGGACGTTGGCGCAAATTTTCTATTGAAGAACTCATTGCCCGAGACAAAACAAGTCTCGATATTTCCTGGCTTAAGGATAAATCCCTCGCCGATCTCGATAATTTACCCGACCCGGATGTAATTGCAGCAGAAATATTAGAAAATCTCGAAGCTGGTCTGGAGAGTTTTAGAGCTATAATATCCTCATTGGAAAAGAAATAGTGATTTAGAAATATTTGCCTGAATACAATAAATAAAATGGAAAACAGGAATTATATCTCAAAGTACAATAAGTCTGAGATAGAGCAAATTATTAAAGCGACAGAGTATGCTATTTGGGAATTAGTTCAATTTTTTAATAAAGAAAAAGATTTCTTTTTCACCGAAAAGGAACTACATTCATTTTTTTATCACAAATGTATTTCCTCTGGCAATTTTCCGACTGTCGAAGGGTTTAATCTAGTACATGCTGAATATCCAACACCTTTTAAACTTAAAAGGAATGAGGATACCGGAGACATCGAAAATGCTGGTGTAAAGGATAAGTTTGTCCGTGGACATATTGATCTTGTTGTACTTAATCCAAATTTTGTTGATTTTGTAAAAACCCAAAAAGATCGCAATACTCTTCTTTCGGGTGTGTCTACTACGAAACTATATACTCAATATATTATTGAATTGAAAGAATGTTACAGCAGATTTAATAAAGAAACGAATGAGCCAATATTGCTTTATGCCATTGAATTTAAATATGTAAGATACAAATTTGTTGGCACAAATCTTCCAATAAAAGAAATTAAATCGGATATTAAAAAATTGCAATTAATTAAATCTTTTGTGCTTGATGGAGAGAGCGTTGATTTTTGCAGAAATACAAAAGCGATAGCGTTTTTTGGTTATATGGTCGAAAAAAATAAATCAATTTTCGAGAAGGAACTTTCTGGATCTGGGGCTGAATTGTACTTTTATAACAAAGGTGACTTTTAAAAAATTGGACTTATTCCATTTTTTTTTAAAGTTTTTTTCTCTCTGTTTGAGTATATGGCTGAGCTGATACCGCCTGTTATTATGGCTGTTGAAATTATTGATAATCCTATTATCCACCAGTTTGTCTTAGGCTTTAGCGATTCAGACAATTCAGACATCATTTGTTCGGGTGTGAGGCCTTCGAGACTATTCATAATATTCGATTTTACAGGTTTTTTCTTCAGATACAGTAATTTTAAAATTTGCGATTCGCATAGTATAAGGTTTCATTGATAGAATTTGATTGTAGTATTTCAGATCAACACCTAAAACAGTAAGCTCTGTCGTGGTCCAGGTAGTTCCTTTTTTGTTTGCCAGTATACCAAGTGTTTTTGAGCTTTTTGCAAGAATGTCTGCCAATGGCTTCGATTTTAGTCTCAATTCTCTGGCAATGTCATTATTGTACTGATTCTTGTGTTGATTACAACAATAGATTTGGTTTTTTCTTTTTGGTTGAAAGTCTGTTTTGCATAACGGACATTTTTGGTCTTTAATAAATATTTGTCCCATGGTTTATTTCCTTTTATAATTATCTGTATTGTTGCCAGATTGAAGGTCTTCCAATATGTCTTGTGTATTAAATATCAATTTTCGACCAAACTGGACATATCTGATGCGTCCGGAGTTTTTAATCTTTTGAGCCGAAGCAATCGAACATTTTAGAAATTTTGAGAGGTCAGCTATACTATGAAGTTGTTTATTCTCCTGAGATGGCACAATAGGTGTTTCGTTTGCATTATTTTGACTAATACAGTCGAGAATAATGTTTCGCAACTCTTCTTCAGTAGTAACAATGATTTTAGACATATGTTTTCATTTCAAATTATCAAGTGTAAAAATAATTTGAAAAAAAAAGATAGGGTCAACTATTGCGGGAAAAGAGTGAACCAAATGAACCAAAAATGGACTATTTATTTTTTAAATTGCTCAATATCAATATAACTGCTTGACTTTTCAGAAAGCACTCTTGTATTTGTTGGTTTAAAATAATTATAAACCGTCTTTTCCTTTAAGAAAAGGTTTTGGCTGTTTTTAAAATGCGCTGAAATCCATTTAGATAGATTAACTTTACTTCCATTTATATACCCGCTTTTGAATAGTGCAAACATCAGAGTAAGAAATACTTTATGTTTTTTTAAAATTAGGGTGGATTTATTATTGTCATTGAGTAATTCAATCATTATTTCTCTATCATTTAATTCAATAATTTTTTCACGAACTAGTACATAGGCAATTTTGATAATGTCAATTCGACTGCTAAGTGAGAAATTAATAACCTTTATTTTTTTGTTTTCAGATAGTTTTATTTTTTCATAATAATATTCTTTATATAAATTTATGTGTAAGATTATCAGTAAGTATATATATCTAATTATATCAAATCGAATTTCATTTAATTCAATTTTTTTAAATACCCAAACAAGTTATTAATATCTGCTTCAGGGAAATTTAGATCTTTAACTGTTGAAGTAGATTCTTCCAAAATATTATTAATTGTTTCTTTAATTTCCGATTGGGTCATAGTATCGGTTTCAGCATTTGCGCACTTATCAATACCTTTAACGACAGGCAAGAAGCTATTCAAAAAATTGAAAAAATAAATGAGTTGTTCGTCACTTAAAACTTTATAAATATTTTCACTCTCGTTTTTCTCTTTAACCTTGGGCCAATTAGTCTCGATTTTTGACAGAGTTTCTAGAAGGACTTGAAGTTGATTTTTAAAATATCTTTTTATTGTAGGTTTATCATATAATGGATTCTTAATGACTTCTTCTGTTTCCTTTTTGAAGAGTAAATATATTTCGGAGTATTCTTCAATTATCAAATTTCCGTTTAAGTATAAGATTATTTTCCTTCTGAAATCTACTTCTAAATTTAATGATTCAATAGTATTTTTAAGCTGAATATGCTTATGACTAACCATTTTCAACTTAAAGAGAAAAGCTGCTTCATTCTTAATGAGAGAATTAACTTTAACTAAAAAATCATTGCTTGCATTCATTATTATACTTTTTTGCTAATATAATAAAAGTGAGTTAAATTTTGCCTATGGACTTCTGGTTCTTTTGCTCCACAACTTTTTGACTTGATCCCTAAAAACTGTGTGTAAAACTGTGTGTAAAAATTAAAATCCCCATGTAATTACTTGATTTACATGGGGATTGAAAATTGTTTAAGTGATCCAGCTGGGATTCGAACCCAGGACCCCATCCTTAAAAGGGATGTGCTCTACCTGCTGAGCTACTGAATCAGGTTTTCAAAAAGCGAGTGCAAAGATATGCAAATTATTTTTTCTTTTACAAACATGAAGTGAAAAAAATGGAAATTTTATTTGGAAAGAGAAAAGTGAATCTTGTAAGTCTTTTATTTATTGTTTTATAACGACAATGTCATCGTATGAAACCCCACAAATATTTGAGACAGACCATCTGAAAACGTAGGTGCCGGAAATCAATCCGGTAGTCGTTCCTATTTGCGTCGTACTAGAGCTTGTGGTTACAATATTGGGCGTATTGGGACCACTTACCATCGACCATGTGCCGGTGCCGGTAGCGGCCATTGTAACAGTTGTAGCCCCACAAATATATTGATCTTCTCCTGCATTTGGTATCGCTGGCAACGATGTAACGACATTTACGGTTGTATTGACACAAGAAGTCGCATTGCATACACCTTCGGCTCTTACATAATAGGTCGTATTGGCGGTGGGGTTAACTGAAATTGACGTTCCCTGCCCAATAGACAGTGAAATATTATCCAGTTCCATGGTGACTCCGGAATTGGTGGACCAGTCGTATCGCCAGCCCCGGATGTTGCCATAGCCATTCCAATAAGTTCCTGCAGACATGTTAATTGTTAAGCTATGCCATGCGCCATCAGAAATAAGGGCTCCGCTCACCATCTGGTCTCCAACTGCTACAGCAGATCTATCATTTGTGTAAAATATTTCAGCATTTCCAGCAGTGCCAGAAATTACTCTGTATCGAATCTGAATGTACTTATAGATACTGGGATTAAACGAACCTACGGCCTCCATACCAATCATGGGATCGCCAGAAGTAGAAGTCACATTTAGTTTACCGCCTGTTGTACTATTTACAGTAGTTGCTCCCATCCAATAGCTAGTAGGTGCTCCCCAGTCTTCGTCGAAAACAGGACCGCAAACACCGTAACCCCAGGTATAAGTTCCGCCTGTACCCAGACTTCCGCCGCTTAATGTTAATGTCGTTGGATTACCTGCACAAACAGGATTGATGGATGCAGAGGCGCTGGTTGGCGCAGTAGATAAGGTGTTGACAGTTAATGTCACTGCACTTGATGTAACAGTTCCGCATGTGCCGGTTATCACAACGTCATATGGACCGGCATCCCCAGCTACTGGAGAAGCAATCGTATATGAACTGCTATTGGAGCCAACATTACTTCCACCTTTTCTCCATTGATAGTTTAATCCGGTACCACTTGCGGTGACCGAAAATGTTACACTACTGCCAACACAAGTCGTTTGACTAACAGGTTGAACTGAAATACTAGGAGCTGTACAGGGGTTGTAACATGAAACTGAAATGTCAAAGCCGGTTCCAACAATTGAAACATCAGAATAAAATCTTATTGTTAATGCTCCTCCTGCATCTGTGGATGTAAGTGTAGGAATCGCAGTTCCCATATTATATGTGCCAAGCAATGAGCCTCCTGTTCCTACTCCATTATAAACCTGTACATAATCACAACAGGCTTCACCTGATGATGTTCCTGAAATTTGAATCTTATAACCAGCAGTACTTGGGTAAATAACTGAATACCCATCCCAATATACATCATAATTTCCTGAACTGCCACCACTGTCGTATATATGTTGCGTCGAACCACAAGTGAGGGTATACGAGTTGCTTCCAGAAGAAGGAACAGTCCATTCGGGAATGACGCACTTATAAGAAAGAATCTGGTTGTTCGATAAGTTTGAACAGGAAAAATGGCTAAGGAAAACATAATACGTACCACTAGCTGTACAAGCCCAGTCGAGAGAAGCATTTGTTGTTGAGCAATAAGGACCGTTGTCGTCATTAGATGTTTGTTGAACCCAGGTAGAATTGTAGATACGTAAATAGGTATCTTCAGCAGTGCCACTGCAATTACTGAAATTATAAGTGCCACCATTAACCGCATTGAAAGTCCAATAGGGCATTACACCAGAACCTAAACTGGCTGTGTTTTGCCAGACGCTTGTTGGGGAAATAGAACCATAGCTGGTGCCGGTTCCACACTGGGCAAAAGTATTGTGGCACAATGAAGTGAGTAGAGATGAAAGAAATAATATTTTATATATAATCTTCATTTACTTTTTCATTAATACTGTTTTACAATTTTTTCAGAAAAACTTCGCTCAGTATTACTTAATTTAAAATAATACACACCATTAGATAATTCTGAAATTTCAATGGATGCTTTATTTATTCCATAATGGGCCATAATTTTTTCTGTCAGGATTAATCTGCCTGTCATGTCGTATGCCGTTAATGTCATCTCTTCGTCCTTGTTCCCGGTGAAATACACAAAGAGATTATCTTTGGCTGGATTAGGAACAAATCCTAAAAGCTCAAAAGCATATTCCTTGTTGCAATTGACAGAAACGGGATTGAAATACTCAAAGTTGCCGTTGAAATCGGTTTGCATCAGCCGGTAATACAAAACAGGACTTTCAATCTGAGCATGAACATAGGAATAATTCAAAATACTTGTACTGTTTCCTGCTCCCGGAACTGTTCCAATAGCAGCATAATGAATGCCATCGGTACTATATTCAATGGTAAAATGACTGTTGTTGATTTCGCTTGATGTAACCCAGGAAATATTTACCTGATTGTTTTTCGTATCACATTCAGCGTTGAAAAACAATAATTCAACAGGTAAAGGCATGGTGTGTGGAGCAATAGCAAACTTAGAAAATCCCGACATGCCTGTTCTTCTGGCGTATACGACATTTCCTGAATAAGAACTGCTGTTATAAACACCACTTAATGACCACAATGTTGAAGAACATTCAAATGTGTTTCTTTTTAATATTGAAAAGGCATTTCCGGCAGCGGTCGAAAGATTCCTTCCATACAACGATAAATTATAATTGGCAGATCCTGCAGCTGGAGTGGGGGTGATGACCCAAATTCCTGCATTTGTATGATCGGTTGTAGCATTGGTCCCACCCGATTTTATTAAGGGTAGTTGATATTGACCTCCTAATTCGGATAAAGGTAATCCAGTTCCCTGAATAGTCGGATTTGTAAACCAAGAGGTCAAACTTGTAAGGCCTCCCGTGACAGAGGTAACTTCGATTCTCATTAATTCATATCCATTGTCATTTCCCAAAGGAAATTCATACGTTCCGGATGGTACTACAGCCCTTTTAATGCGTCCATTGACATAACTTGCAGTACTGTGTCCTCCTATAGCGCCAGAAGTACTGCTAATAATTTCGACTTCTTTGGATCCTTCTGTTTTTATCTTGCCGTTATTTAGGGTTAATTGACTTGTAGTAAGGTTCTTGTATCCTGCATTGTCCTGTAGTATTACGCCAGTACTATTATCTATGATTAAACTTAGGAAATTCCCAGTTCCGGTACTGGTTTTTTTATAGGTCTGCGGTGATGATCCGGTGAAATATACATTGCCCGCATTCATGGTAAGATTCCCACTATGATCGAAGTTTCCACAAACATACAGATCACCTTTCGAAATGGTCAGCATACTTCCGTTTGCAATGGTTATGTTGCCGGTTGAAGCTGGGTTATTATTGGGATTTAATGCCGATGCATTGATAACAGGCTTATTCGTTACATTTGGAATGGTTACATTGGTCTCACAGCCAGGCAGACAAACACCACCGACAAGACTCCAGTTGGCAGTTCTGAACCAGTCGATATCAATGGCGCCTGTCCATGTTGCACTTGTGGGCGTTGAGTTCGATACTGTAGGAGTGATGGTGGTGCAATTCCCGGGGCTACAACTACCATTAACTACAGCTACATAAAATGTTGTGTTCGCACTGATAGAAGTTGTAAAGTAAGGGCTGGTGCTGCTTTGGACTATAGTTCCGTTGCAAGCTCCCGAATACCATACATAGGAGTATTGGGCGCCAGTAGGACTGGATACTTGCATGGTAACATTGCCTTCGCCACATGTCGTTGGTGCGGCTGCCATGGTTGGAGCGAGAGTATTCGTACTGGTGATAGAAACCGCCTGACGTGAAGTGCTGACGCATCCATTAGCATTGGTTGCCTGTACATAAACGGTATAAACTCCGGGAGCTCCTACAGGAGACATTATATAACTGTTCCCAATACCAATTTGAGAGCCACCGCTGGCAGCATCCCACCACGAAAAACTGGCCCCGGCTGGAGCTGTAGCTGTGAAAGTGACACTACTGTTGGGGCATGGCGTTGTATTACTGGCACTGGCCGTGATCGCTCCGGGGTTGGGATAAACATTGAAAGTCGTTGTGACAGGAGCTAAAGCACCGCAACAAGTGGAGTTAATTAATAATTGTACAGTTACTGACTGTGTTGTTGCATTTGTATTTGTAAACGAAATATTGGTTGTTGCTGCACTGGGTGTCGAAATGCTGGATGTGACACCTGCCGGAAGTCCGGGGGTCGACCACTGGAAAGTATATCCACTGGTATTTCCGACACTACTGCTGAAGTTAGCCGATGTGCCGGGGCAGACACCTGTAGATGAACTGGTAATGGTACCGGTGGATGGAGCGGCAATCATAATATTGTTAAAACCGGTGTATGTGCCACCGCTTGAACCACCTACATTGGTACATTGAACATCATCAATTACAGTTCTACTTCCATTTAGAATGCCAGAGACATCAGTAGAAAAGCCTAAATATATTGTATGCACACCAGCAGGAACTGCAAAGCTAAAAGCTGTCCAGGTATTAATGCATGCTCCGGAAGAAACTTGATTTGTTGTCCTTACTGGAACTGCATCTATACTCCAAGTGAAGTAATCATAACTTGATTCAGCTCCAATTTGATAATATCCTGAAAATGTGCCTGGCGCTGTTAGCGTAAGAGTAATACTAGCATATGTTGAAGCATTATTGGCACATTGTGGGAGATTTAAAACATTAGAACCTGATCTCGGAGTTGGAGAAGAACATTCTGACCCACAAGGTGCAGCAACTGCCCCTCTGGAAGCTCCAGAAAATGCCCATCCTTTATTTGTCTCAAAATCATCAGTCCATGTCCCTACGGTTCCGGCTAAAACGACATTCTTTCTCCCTGTGGTTGTGTATGCGACCGTTTTGGGTGATCCGGCTCCAGTTAGTGGGGCATCAGAGCCTGTCCAATCGGGCGACCCTGTTGAGGTCATGTTAATATTTTTATTCGTACAATTATTATTTCCATTGGTGGCATCACCAGCGATTATGGTTGGTTGTGAAGATAATACCAAGGATGAGTTGGTTGAAAGCGCTGAACCGGAATATGTTCTTACAGCATAAGCTTCGCCATTTGATCCTGCGCCACCGGCACCACCCGCACCACCAGATCCACCATTTCCACCCGCACCTCCGGCACCTACATCACAATCGGGATCAATTTTCGGTCCACCCGAGCCTCCAGATCCCCCTGCGCCACCACTCCCGCCACTGCCGCCCGAACCATATGTAGGAGTGGATATGTCGCAATCAATAATATTCCCGTTGGTTCCATTACTATATAGAAAGACATTGTAAGCCGAACCTCCACCGTAACCGCCCGTTCCTCCGGTTCCATGGCAACCGCCTCCGCCTCCGCCTGAACCGCTTGATCCACAGCCATCATCGCAAGAACCATCTTCTCTGGCGCCACCGCCACCGCCACCGCCACCTCTTCCATCTGTACCATTATTCCCTGTGCCACCAATATTTCCGGGATTCCAGTAACCCGAAACGAAAGTTCCAGCTGAACCGCCAGTGCCAACTGAGCCGACAGATCCGCTACTTCCGGAACTACCTGTGCCTCCATCATCAGGATCAGAACACCCAAACCAGTCACAATTATTACTTACACCTCTTCCGCCACCTGCGCCGCCAGAACAACTTCCGGCTATTCCTGCAGTGGAAGAACCTCCTGACCAAGCATTATGCCCGCCAGCACCACCGGGACAGCCACAAGGAGATGATCCACCTGCTCCTCCGCTTAAACTCCAAGTTTCATTGTCCCAATGCCCCGGACTTCCTGCGGTTCCATTACCTCCGGATGCTCCGGCCGATCCACTGACACCTGCTAGTCCTGCAGATGCATTTCCCACTTGTATGACACAACGTACAATATTGTAGTTAGAACAATTATTCAAGTATATTCCGTAGATTGATACTCCTCGTGGATTTCCTGCTGTCGCGACAGGTGCATTGGCCGTCGTAATCGTTATATCTTGAAGCCTGAATCCAGTTGCACTTACAGCTTCGAAAGCAACCAATCTGGGTGCAGTTGGTTGACCTTCAACGTTAGCATTTGTTCTATTTATAGTAGTTGCTCCAGCAAGACTTGTTTTCTGTGTGAAATTACTTTGGTATCCTCCTTCTAAAGTTACATAATCTGTCAAAATCAATTTACTAGTAATAGTGTATGTTCCTGTAGCCAATTTAATAACACTGTTATTACATGCAGCCATACTTAAAGCAGTGACAATATTTGTAGGAGTTGTTGGAGTCAGTCCATCTCCACCTCCGGCAGGAGAGGCGAAAATAATATTACATGCGGTTGCAGGTGGAGATGATGCATATGAAATTGTTGAACTTACAGGAATACTTGCACAACCTGCTGAAGAGGTGACAGTGACTGTGTATGTGCCCGGACCAAGTCCACTATAGGTGGCTGTTGTGGGACCTCCTCCCCAAGCATAGGTGCATGTAGTACAATTACTTCCATTCATAGTGGATGAAGCTGTAAGCGATGTTGTTCCACTGCAAATGATGGGATTCATAGGATTGATACTTGCAACGGGTTTGTTCTGAACTGTTACAGTTGTTTGTGCTGTTTTGGTGCAACCTCCATAAGTGACGGATACGGTGTAAGTTGTAGTTGATGTAGGAGCAATAGCAGTTGGGTTACTAATGCTGGCATTGCTTAAGCCGGATGAAGGTGCCCATGCGTAAGAAGCACCAGCAATAATAGTCGAAGTTAAACTTGAATTTGAGCCATTGCAAATCGTACCTGGACTGGAACTTGCCGTTATTGTTCCAAGTATTGAGACAGTAACTGACTGTGAAGTCAACATGGCTGTTCCGCACTTATCCAGTAACGTATTGCCATCGCTTCCGTTTTGGACTCCAATCGTATACGAGCCGGAAGTGGCGGCTCCGCTATAAGTTAAGGTAACCTGACTGGCAAGCCCACTACTACCACTACAGCCTATGCCGGATACGCCAGTGATAGATACGGCACTGGGGCCACTGATAGTGAAATCAAAGGGGGCTGTTGTTGCAATAGAAGAACACTTGATGGGTTCTGAAAATGTTATTGTGATTGTGTTGTTGCAATTATTTACAACAGTATTGGGAGGATTAATTGTAGGTGCAGTATTGTCAAATATTGAAGCAGTTCCATTGAATGTGAGAGTATATCCGTTATTATCTTGAGTGTAATTGTCAATTATTAGCGCATATGTTTGCCCTGCAGTTACATTAATGCCTTGCATTAAAGGTGATTGAGAGGCGTCGTAACTTAACGGAATAGTAACACTCGGCGGGAGAGTGAGTCCAGTATTTCCATATTGCGCCGAAAAATTACATCGTACGGGAGTTGAGTTTGGAACACCAGCACATCCTGTTGCAGTTATGTTGTATAGTGCAAAATCGTAGTCATTGAGTGTTGTAAGATTGAACCCGAAGGTGCCCGAAGTTTGAATCGTAAAAATATACCAGACAGATTGTCTTTCTTGGGCTAACAAACAGGTATTGTAGACTTCCTGAACAGAACCATATCCTGTATATGAATTAGGTTGATTATAGGTCTGCTGACAAACATATAGGGCGCCAGAGCAGTCCTGTTCAGTACCTGTAATCTTTAAATGATTTTCGTTCGTTAAAGGATACAATATCTGTGAGGCGGGTAATTGATTTAAACTATCAACGAGTTGTAATTTGCGTTGAATTCGCTTGGTTAGACTTGAGTCAGGTGTTTGTGAAAATGCATTGACGTTTATTGAAATAAAAATAGTTAACGTAAAAATAATGTAAATAAGTTGAGTAGAGAATTTTCTTTTTAAATGAATCCGACTCTTACTCATAAAAATTAAATGGATTGAATAGTGAGAATTAATGAAGGATTTATTGTACTATCCATAATCATAGAGTATTGCTTAGTCTTTTGACAATTAGAAAATGAGACTTGGTAAATTTAAACTAAAATTGATTATTCGCAAAATAATTATTGTATTAATGATTGAATGGTATAAATTAGTTATTAACCGACTATATTTGCAGTATGAAAGGTAAAGTTGCAATTATTACAGGGGCTTCTTCAGGTATTGGATTGGCCACTGCATTTGAGCTGGCAGGAAGAGGAGCCAGTGTGGTTATGGCTGCCCGGTCTATTGAAAAACTCAATGAGTATAAGGATGCTGTCGAGAAATTGGGTGGGGGAGTATTGATTGTAAAAACAGATGTTTCTGTTGAAGAGGAATGCCGAAATCTGATTCAAAAAACCATTGAAACTTTTGGCAGAATTGATATTTTGGTGAATAATGCCGGGATCTCCATGCGGGCTGCTTTTGAGCACTTGGATTTGGTCGTTATGAAAAAATTAATGGATACTAATTTCTGGGGTACAGTGTATTGCACGAAATACGCTCTGCCTTATTTATTGGAATCAAAAGGTTCTGTTGTTGGCGTTTCCTCTATTGCAGGATTTGCTCCATTGCCAGGTCGAACTGGTTATTCAGCTTCAAAATCAGCTATGCATGGGTTTTTACAAACTTTGCGTGTTGAAACACTGAAAAAAGGGTTGCATGTGATGATCATTGCCCCAGGATTTACAGCTTCCAATATACGGAAAACAGCGCTGGTGGCGGATGGTACTCAACAAGGCGATACACCAAGGGCAGAGGAAAAGATGATGACGGCCGAAGAAGTGGCATGTCATTTAGCCGATGGTATGCTTGACCGTAAAAAAACGATTATTTTAACCCGTAAAGGAAAACTTACAGCGTTTATGTATAAGCTTTTCCCTACTTTTACTGAGAAGCAGATATTCAAACATATGTCAAAAGAACCTGATTCACCCTTTTAATATGATTACACATACAACCAAAATTCGGGTTCGCTATGGCGATACGGATAAAATGGGATATGTTTACTATGGGACGTATCCGCTTTATTATGAGGAGGCAAGAACAGAACTGATGCGTAGCATCGGCATGAGTTATAAGCAATTGGAAGACACCGGAGTTATGTTGCCTGTGCATCATATGGAAATTAACTATGTGAAACCTGCTTTTTATGATGAATTGCTGCAAATCAAGGTCATTTTAGACGAAATCCCAAGAGCCAGACTGACTTTCAAATATGAAGTATTTAATGAGAAATCGGAATTATTAAACACTGGAATAACCGAGTTGGTCTTTGTCCATCAGGAGACAATGAAGCCATGTAGAGCTCCTCAGTCTTTTCTTAGTTTACTAGAGCCATATTTTTAATGAAAACGTTGATTCTGTACACATCCAGTCATGGCACTACGCAAAAAGCAGCAGAATATCTGGCAGCAAAATTTAGTATTTCACCAGATGTTTTTAATCTAAAAAATAATAAGGAAGTTGATTTGAAATTTTATGACAAATTGATTATTGGGTCGTCTGTCCATGCGGGAATGACGCCGGGTTTTTTGAAAAAATTTCTAGAGAAGAATATGGATATCATTCTTCAAAAAAAGTTTGCTTTATTTTTATCTTGCATGTACGAGGGTGAAATAATAGAGAAACAGTTTCAGAATGCATTTCCAGAGAAACTTAGGAATGCTTCAGTTTATAATGCAAATTCTGGAGGTGAATTTATTTTTGAAAAGATGAATTTTATCGAAAGAATGATGGTTAAAAAAGTGGCGGGAGTGAAAGCTTCTGTTACAAATATTCATTATGAAGAATTGGACAAGCTTTTTGAGGCAATAAACATCGTATAAGCAGATATTTTTTCTAGATCACCGAATTTTGTTGAACAGAATTCGAAAAAAGCGTTTAATTTAGCTGAAAAATAATATATGAAATTATTTAGGGCCGATCTTCACATTCATACTGCCTGTTCGCCTTCTGCAGATCTTGAAATGAGTCCCTCTAATATTATCCAGTCTGCGTTGGAAAAAGGATTGCATATTATTGGCATTACAGATCATAATTCGACCAAGCAAGTGAAGGTGATTGCTGAAATGGCAGAACGCTTTGGCCTTTTTGTTTTACTTGGAACTGAAATTACGACAAAAGAAAACATACATTTTCTGGTTTATATGTCGGATTTAAGCCGACTTAGTAATTTGCAGGAATATATTGAAATACATCTGCTAAAAATAAAAAACAATCCTAAAGTATATGGATATCAGGTTATTGTAGATGAGGAGGATAATG
>PHDH01000052.1 GCA_002840935.1 Bacteroidetes bacterium HGW-Bacteroidetes-21
TGCTGATATACTAACCTATACTATCGCAATAACGAAAGTTTTTTTTATTTTTATTAGTGTTCTAAATGCGTTTGCCCTGCCCTTGGTCTTTTTATACAAAACTTTAGCTTAAATTTTCGTATTTTGCACATCTAAAATGGACAGATAAATGCAAATAGAATTCATTATTGAGGATAGCGATTTTCTTACCTTTCAACTATTTACGGCATCCGAATCACCTTTGGTGAGAAGAAAGAGATTAAGAAATAAAATACTTATTCCTGTCATTTATACCATTTTCGGGTTGTTTTTCATCTATTACCAACAATATTATATTACCATAACATTTATTATACTGAGTGTATTGTGATTCATTTTTTACCCTCATTACGAAAAACAGCGGTATATAAAATACTTTCGGAACTTCATTCAGGAAAATTACCAGCAACGCTTCGACCGACTCTCGCATTTGAATATAGAACCGGAATTTATTACGGCCCATGATAATGCCAACGAAAGCAAAGTAATGACATCGGAAATTGAACGAATCATTGAAATTCCTGATGCCATCTACATAAAACTAAAAACCGGTCCTTCGTATATCCTTCCAAAAAGAAAAATTTCAAATATTGAAGAAGTTATTCTGGGGCTGAAATCACTTGCCCAAACATTAAATATTGAGTATCGTAGCAATTTAACCTGGTACTGGAAATAACTCCAGTTTGGTAAAGTTTATCCTTACAAAAATTGTGTTAAAAATGTTCTGTCCCTCACGGGACATTCTTTGTCTTTTTGTTTTTTTATAAATATCTGATCCCTACGGGATTGCCCCATTCACGAACTACGTTATTATGAAGAAAAATTGAGGCTGTCTCAAAACTTTTTGCAAAATGATTTTCAGCGCCTTTTCGCCCCCCCCTTAAAGGTTGAAGTCGCTGAAAATAAGCCACCCTTCAAGGCCGGGGTAAGAATGATTTTCAGCATTTTTAGAGTTTTGAGACAGCCTCAAAATATTTATAAAACAAAAAAACAGATAGCCTTGTCATATAAGGACAAAACAATTTACTAGCGACATGTTGAATGGAAATATTTCAACATAGTCATGCTAGCTATCGGGACTAGCTGAGACGGGGGTTTTGTAAAATATTCGTATTTAACAAATAGTATTTTTACTTGCTTTTTTAATCAATATATCACTGAAAGATAGGTAGTAATACTTATCATAATACGTATATAACCTCTTGTAATAGATCTGTTTCGGGACTAACTTTGAAGTAATAAAAAACTACTATTATGAAAACCTTCACTGGACTCTTCGTTTTTACTTTTTTTCTAGCAGGTTGCTTACTTTCTCAAGATACACTTACTATGCTGGATGGAAAAACAATAACAGGAAGTATTGTTCAGAAAAACGATACCGGAATTATAATCACTACCCAGGGATTTTTCGCAAAAAAGCAAAAAAGAATATATAATGATGAGGTTTTTTCTATACACAATGCAATAGAGGAAACTATAATTTATAAGCAAGATACAGCAGATATAAATAGTTTTAACGTAGGACAAATGTCATACTTTATTCAGGGAATGAATGATGGACGAAAAAACTATCACTCCCCACTATCAACCATTGGCGGATTTGTATCAGGTGCTACGGGAGGTATTTTTGGTTTCTGGGGATTAGCCATTCCTTCCACGTATGTGTTTATAGCTGGAGCGAAAACACCAAAATATAAAATAAAAGTCACCTATAATGAAGATTCTGACATTATTGCAACCACCCACAAAAATTCAACTGGATATGGATTTGCGTATAATGCAAAAGTTCCCAATGAGTTAAAAAAAGATGTTTCATATTACGATTGCTATAAAAATGGCTATCAGGAAGCTGCCAAAGACAAAAAAATTAAAAATGCCATTTATGGAAGCGTCATTGGAGTCATTTCATTTATCGCCGGATCTTACCTGATTGTAAGAATGTAACTACAAGACCACGCACTCAGCATAGTTTTTTGTTCTGTCCCTCACGGGACAGCCATCTATTGTATTGTTTTTTATAAATATTTGATCCCTACGGGATCGCCATATTCACGAACTACGTTTAATATGAAGTATAATTGCCCCGTCCCGAAGCCTCGGGAGGGGCAAAATATTTATAAAACAAAAAACTCATTAGCCTTGTCCTGTAAGGACAAAACAAGTTAAGAGCAACATGTTGAATGGGAATATTTAAGCGTAGTTACTCCCTATAGCAATCGGGACTATGCTGAGACGGAAATCTACGATGTCGTAAGTTTATTAAAAGATAAATAAAAATAAATATCTTTGGACAATGTTTCAATAAAAGAATCATTGTTACCCTTATTCTATGCGTTTTAAAGAGTTGTTCTCCATTTTCACTTTCTTCTTTCTATTTTCGATACTTTCACCATATAAGCTATTTTCCCAAAACCGCTTTGCTCCCGAAAAATTGAAAGATCCCGGAAAAAACGGCGTTGAAATCTCTAATCTCATCAGTTCTACAGAAGTCACAGAATATAAGCCAGATAAAAGCAACAAACATTGCGTATTTCTTAAGGCAGGTCTACGTAGTTCGAGCTTCATTAACATTAGCGAATGGACCAATATAAAGGATAGTGTAGAAGCATACAGAGTAGACATTGTTTATTCTAAATACCCCTTGCGTAACGGCGTGTACAAAGAGATTTACCCCTTACTTTTTGCCCGTTTAAGAAGTCTTTTCGAAGCCGATCCCTATCTCAACGACACATCGGTGGAGTTTCACAAAATATTGCAGACCAACTGCGTAAACGACGATCAGGTAAAAAATCTCTTTCATGGTATCGTTATCTGGTACCGTTTATCCGAAGAAAGCGATGAGAATGAAAGTCCAATACAAAAACAGGATACATTGGTTGAAGTAGTACAAGAAAAATACTGGATGGCCCTGAACAAAACAACTTATCAGGATTTGGAAAATACCATAGATGAAATTAAAAATTCTGACTATTTTCCTGATTCAATGAAAGTGATACTCAACGAAAGGCCCTTGGACGAGCAATCGGAAATTTTGCAAGAATATCTCGAAGAGCAAATCACTATTGAACCCAGCACATCCCTTTTTAAGTCAAGCGATGATGAATTAAAAAAATATGACAAGGAAGTAACGCAGTTTTTAACCCGCTTTCGCAACAACGACAACGTGATTTTCGAGGTACTTAACCGGCATCCTGAATGGCAAAACATGATTGTCATAAATGACTGGACAGGGAGCATGTACGGTTACGGAGCGCAAATTCTGCACTGGCATTTGCTCAACTTTAAAAAATCCGGTATTACTTCGTTGACGCTCTTTAATGATGGCGACGGTCGAAATGACAATATTAAGGAAATTGGCAACACCCAAGGCATACATTCTGAGAAAGCAGACAATATCATGAAACTTGTAAAACTTTTCAATCTTGTGATGTTAAAAGGTAGTGGCGGCGATGGACCTGAAAATGATGTAGAAGCCATTCTAAAAGCCATAGAGACATACCCCGATTGCACGAATGTACTGCTTATTGCCGATCATTATTCCTGTGTTCGGGATATTGAACTGGCCGACAGAATTAAAATTCCCGTAAAAATTATCATTTGTGGATATCAGGAAGGCAGTCCTATGAATCCCGACTATATTTATCTGGCAAAAATTACCAACGGAGGAATTTATACTGTAGAGAAGGACATTGAGAATCTTGAAGCAGAGCTGGGCGAAAAAGGGGAAGTTGTTCACTTCACCGATACACGAATTAAGATGGCCCCTTTCCGTTGCCACAGTGCAGACATTGTTGAACATGAAGATAGTTTATATGCGGATTATGATACCGGAACAGGAGGCAAAAAGGACATCTACAAGCTGGACTTGACCAACAAAAACCTAAAAAGAATTCCTGGCAAGGTAACACGAATGGAAGAGCTAAAAACATTGGATCTGAGTCACAATAACATTCAAAAAATTCCTGCCAAAATCAAACGTCTCGAATATTTGAAAAGTCTTGATGTATCTTACAATAAGATTTCAGTCATACATAAAAACTTTGGAAAAATACTCTATCTCGAAAAACTCGATATTTCACACAATCAGTTAACAACCATTCCAGCTATCATTTTGGGCATGAAATACCTCTACAATTTGGACATGTCCGACAATCAAATCAATAAGATTGAGAATACTAATAACTTGAAAAAACTTGAATATCTCGATCTTTCAAATAATCAATTAAAAGATTTTCCCCGTTCCTTCGGGTTAATGAAAAAATTGAAAGTACTGGATTTATCGGGTAACCAGATAACTACAGTTTCCAGAACGCTCACCGGACTGACCAAACTGAAGGAATTACATCTCGACAACAATCAGCTTACAAAGATGCCCAACCAGATTACACGTTGGAGAAGGCTCAAAAAACTGAGTCTAACCGGAAACAATTTTTCGGAAGAAGAAAAAGTCAAAATCAAAAAAGCGCTACCAGCAACGATAATTACATTCTAAGCACACACAAATGCGAGAACAAAAGTAATTTCCACCTAGCCGTATCCTGCTAATATATTGCACATTACAAAGCGCGCCTTTCCTATGTTGAAAAATAACAGCGTATTTACTGGTTACCTTCTGGTTTTTGATACTCTTATAGTATGGAAACGCAGACAAATGACAAGCGAAAGACAACAAGTAAACAACAAGAATTCTCTGGTAGTGCATAGAGTGACTTTTCAGAGTTCCTACTGCTGTATCATGGCTCATATATATTTGAACTTCTTTCTACCCTACATATCAGTTTTAATCAGACTTATAAAAAAATAAAATTTTATTGCAAAATTCTTCATCAATCTATTCCGATTATCATATTTTTGTGATGCATTTTCAAAGTTCAAAGAAAGCATCATTATTTTTTTATTAAAGATGAAACTCGCCATTATAGTATTTCCTTTTCTCTTCTGCCAATGCAGTCCTCCATCAGAGCATCAAAACTCAGATCAAAAAGACAGTATTAACCTAGTTACTACTGAATACGAGATGGGAACTACAGCGTTACCTGTTTCGCCTTTACATATACTGCCAGCGGGTTACACGTTGGATTCCTTAACCATTATAGACAGCACCTGCCATTTTACCTCCACCATGTATTTCCCACATTCAACAACCAATGACGAATTAAATAAACTAATACAGGACTTTGTCAAACAGCAAATTGAAGCAGAGAAGCCAGATTCTGAAACAACTGATCCTACCACCTTTGAACTATGGGTCACTGAATTGCGGACAGATGAAAAAATCGCTACGTGTAAATTTCAGGCACAAACTTACACTCAGGGAGCTGCCCATTATAATCACAGTATCTTATGCCTGAATTTTAAGAACAATGACAAAAAACGCTTATTATTCACCGACCTTTTTAAATTTTCAAATAAAAACAGTAAACAGCTATTCTGCGATATAATCAACCGATACGAAATGGGATTAGAAGATAACGAAACATATACCGGAGGTCTCAGTCCAGAAGAACTCACCAAAGAATTAAATTTCGAAATACTGGAGAATCAATTGATAATTTACCCCAACTATTGCTGTGCCGACGAAAGCAAGACTTATTCGGTAGAATTGAAATTAATTGAAGAGTTTTATCCCCGTTAAAGCAAACAATTTTCAGCATTTCGTTCGTATCATTGTTATGACTATTTGAAAAGAACAATAGTTTTCCTACTTTTGGAAAAGAATATTGTTGTTAATACATAAGAATTATTTAATGCTTTTAAAAACGGGTTATTATATCGTCTTTCTTATCTTTTTCTCTTCAGGTATATATGCACAAAGCGTTGTTACTTGTGATTCAACATTATCATTTTGGGTCATTCCCAACGACTCAATAAATTATACTCTTAATTTGAGTGGTAGAGTTCAAACTACAGAAAAGCCCATGGTAATTGCTGTGAACAACTATGCGCTACAATATCTCATAGTAGAAAAAAAATATTATACCGAAGAAAAAGGAGATAATTCTGATCTTAAAATACTGATTCGATATGCATTGAGCGAATGCGAGTATTTATCGAACATGTATAAAACAAAGCTAAATCTTCAGATGCAAAAAGCCCCTGTTTCCAATAATAACGAAGTCCTAATTTGGTATTACGCAATGCCGGAAGACTTGAATGAACAGGTCAAATATCAGGTGTATGCAAATCTGGTTTTAGGAGATAAGATTTTTGGCATTGCCTCTCCACAGTTTTCGGACCAGACATTGAATGAAATTAAAGATTTTCTGATGGACGTAATTAGTACATTAAAACAGATCGAAGAACCAGAAAAATTATGTAAGTAATATTTAAATGGAATTAAAATTACTCATGGAATATTTTATCTATAAACCTTTACTTATAGACTATGCTTAGAAAAGATCAGCTTAAGTATTGCACTACTTGCCTCAACAAAAAGTTCAATCCCCAAAAAGGGGTCATTTGCAAACTGACCGACGACATTGCCAACTTTGATCCATCCTGCCAAAACTACCAACCCGACGGCACCCCTTCGAGTAAGATCGTATCGCAAATTACGCAACCCTTGCTAAAGGTTGAAGAAGTCCCTACCATACCCATCAAAAAAACTGAAGTAAAAGAAAAGTTTAGCCTAAAAGACTTACAGCTTATTTTAGCTGTTGCTTTCCCTACTGTGTTTTTTATACGGTTGTCGACCTATGCAAATTTTTATAGCAACGATGTATACAGCGGTTTAATGGTAATACTAATTTTAACTGCAGGGGCTTTAGTATCAAATTTACTCAGAAAAAATTATATACTAAAATACAGCATAAATCACAACACAATTTATATCGTGGTATTCTCTTTATCGGTTGCCTTAATAAATCTGATATACATCATTTTGGGCATTGAAAATAGTAGTTATATGGTTAGCGACTACATATCAATAGCTTTTATGCTCTGGATACTTTCACTGGTTTTTGGATTCTTCAGTACAGTTATAGTTATGCTTATGGACTTAATCTTTAAACGAATATGACAAGATCAGTTTTCATAAGCATTACACTAAGCATTATGGCACTTACAACGCTTGGATTAATTGAAAAAGATGCATTTATAACACGGGAGCAAAAAATTTGGAGTCAGAATGATAAAATTACCTGGAAAAACTTTAGAGGCTATGCTAATCATCTATCGAAATATTCTGCTGCGATAAGTAGCCATTTTACCCTTGAAATTCTCAGTGAGCATCTTGATTCATTTCGAATTGCGACCTACATGATGCCTCACCATTCTTGGGTTAAAAACTATGAAAAAGAAACCGAATATGGTTTGAGGCACGAGCAATATCATTTCAATATCAGTGAATATTGCGCCAGAAGATTCAGAAAAGAGATACTTGAAATGCCTAAGGATTCACTTACAAAAGATATTTTGCAAGAAAGATTTCTAATACACCTGGACTATCTCAATCAGTTGCAGAATAGGTATGACGACGAAGCCGAGCATAGCATCAACATTGAGAACCAAAAAGACTGGGAATACGATATCGATAGTCTGTTATGCGCATATGCCCTGTACAGCAATCCTCTGATTACTTTTACTGACGAAAACGAAATTCAAACAAATTGTTTCCGGGAAATTCAGTTTGATCCTCAATACCATTTGAGTGGAAAATTCCCCATTGATTCTACAAAAGCAAATTTCACCAACCATTACAAGTTTTTTTACACCCAGTCGAAACTAACACGTATTGAATATCATTCAAAGAACAAGTTTTCATCGGAAGAATACTATTTCAATACGCCAAGAATTCAAATTCATTACGATAATAATGAAGAACAGTGGGACTTCTACGACTCCAATGGTCTGGCTATGAAAAACAACGACAGTATTTATTCTTTCCGTATCATCCGAAATAAAGCACAACTTATAAAAACATTTTACAACTCTTCTGGTGAAAAATGTGAAGACAAAAAAGGTGTTGCAAAAATCACTTGGGATCTAGATAGCAAAGGAAGAAGAAAAGCATTTAGGCAGTACAATCTTAAAGATGAACAAGTCTGTGACCCCGAAGGATATTATATTGTACAGTTACAATACGACAGTAAAGGAAACATTACAGAAAAAAACTATTTCGACCAGGATCAACAGCATATAAATATCAAAAATGGTATTGCGAGCTACAAATACAAATACGACTTTAAGGGAAATATGATAGAAGTATGCGGATTTGACAAGAATGGAAACTTACACACTTTCAATGATCAATTTGCCATAGCTAATTACCAGTACGATCTAAACGGAAATATTATTTGTCAGACATTTACGAATGCCGATGGAAGTATCTATCTTAATGAATCAGGCGCAGCTTTTTCTTATTTTTGTTACGATGAATATTCAAATCAGATTGAAGAAAAATATTATGGGATAAACAGGAATCTTATTATTTCAAAGGATAATACCGGGAAACTAAAAAAATCATATGATCAATCCGGCAAAGTCTCCGAAGTCTCAAATTATGATGCTTATGATGAATATTTGAACGATATAAATGGGAAATGCAAAGCGCAGTATATTTATAATAAAGAGAATCAAATTATTCGAGAAAAAAATTTTCAAGCAGACAGCTCTGGCAAAGCAGTTCATTATCTTACAACATTTTACTTTTTTAATAAGAATAATTTTATCACCCAAGAACACTATTACAATGCACAAGGAAAACCGGCAAAAAATCAGGCTGGATTCCACAAAATATACTATAAATACGATACACTTGGCAACATGACACAGATTGATTATTTTGACGTTGATAATAAATTGAAACCATTTTATAAAGAAATTACGACCATAAAATATGCCTATGATATTCAACATAATCTTATTGAAGAATCCTATTTCAATAAAAACAATCAACTATCCCCTATTGAAAAAGGAATTGTAACTGAAATAAATACTTATAATAATAAGAATTTAATTATTAGAAAATCAACTTTCAATGCCAGTAAAGAATTAACTGTCAACAAAGAAGGCTATACCACTGTAGAATGGGAATATGATAGTGCTGGCAATATCATTTCAGAGACATATTTAGATGCCGAAAATAAAATAACGTCTATGCGTTCGGGAATAGCAATGCAGAAGAACCAATACGACAGCAACAACAATCTCATTATGAGTCAATTTTATAATTCAAACATGAAATTAGCTGAAACAGAAAATAAGAGCATTGCGAGTATCAGGTATGAATATAATGAAAACAAACAAATTACGAAAATTTCATATTACAATTCATCCGATATATTACAAATGAATTCTGAGGGATACGCAATACTGGAAAGCCATTATGATCCTTTAGGCCGACTTTGTCAAGAGACGACTTATGATATATTCCAGCAACCTGTAAATAGCAATACGGGGTACGCTGTGAAAAACATACAATACGACGAAAATAACAATAAAATTACCGAAATCTATTATGACGAAAGTAATTCTCTAGTTGAAAACAAGTCAGGGTATGCCATATACAACTGGGTATACGACAGAAACGGAATTGTGATTAATACTTACAAATTTGAAGCAGATGCAAATAATCTCTGGAAGATTTTTCCAGGTCATTTTTATAGATACCAACCCATTCAGGATTTTTCGTCCAACTATAATGTCACAACTAAAAATAAGAATCAAACGTTTAAAACATACTTCGATGATGGAAGAATTAAAAGCGAGGTGACCTATGTAGATGGAAAACTGGAAGGCATTTATACAGAATGGTACAATACGGGAGAAGTAGAAAGTAAAATTGAATATCATAACGGTGAAAGAAATGGCAGGACAACCGAATATTATAAAAACGGTCAAATTTCGATGGAAATGATGTACGAAAATAACAATGTAGTTATGCATTCTGAAATCACCTGGCATAAGAATGGCAGAATCCGCTCGAAATACATTAATGATAAATATAATGAATGGGACGACATGGGAAATTTAGTAGACACCGTCACCATTAAAGGCATTTAAAAAAATAAAACTAATGACACGAGAAGAACAAATTACATTTTGTAAAATTTGTACCAAGCAGGAAGTTGATTTCCAGCATGGAATTATTTGCAGTATTACAAAGCAAAAGACCGATTTTTCAGAAACATGTCCAAATTTTGAAAGTGATTTGGAAAAATTGGATCAAATGGAATCCATTATCACACCGGAAGACATTAAACAAAAAATGGCCAGTCAGGGGAAACGTTTTGCAAATTATATTCTAGACTTTATATTTTTACTTGCTTTCAGTTTTATTTTCGGCATTATACTGGGCGTTATTTTGCTCAATATTTCACCTTCCAGCCTACAATCTATCGACGAGGATAATAAGTTGCTAAACTATTCCTTAAATATTCTGGCAGGAATCATCTATTATTCTACACTAGAAGTACTAACCGGAAGAACCATTGCTAAATATATTACAGGCACCAAAGTAGTTACTCTAACAGGTGAAAAACCAGATTACAGAACGATACTTATCAGAACCATTTGCCGCTATATTCCATTCAATGCTTTTTCATTTCTGGGCTCAGATGGGTCAGGTTGGCACGATAAAATTTCTAAAACAAGAGTTATAAATGTCTGATTAAAATCTCTATGAAAACATTAAAGTACAACATAATTGACGACGAAAGCATATTAATTTCTGAAGAAATTACCGATAAAAACGGCAACATCATTAAATTTACCAACTATGAATCAGAACCTTGTGTAGTAAAACTTTTTTCATATAATGAAGAGGAGTTACTTGTCGAAGAAACTGAGATTTCGGAAAATGAAGAATTGAGTAAAACCTGTTTTATTTACAACGACAAAAAAGAATGCACTGAAAGTTTGTTGTATATTGGAGGTGAATTATATGAAAAAGTAATCACTGATTTTCGTGAAGATGGTTTTACCAGAATTACATTTCAGGACGGAGAGGAAACTGAAAAAATGGTAAAGGAAATCAATGGAAAAAACTATGTAAACAAATTTTACGAGAACAAAGAAATTGTTCAAAGTCAAAAGGCTACTTTCGATACCTACAACAATGCTATCGAAATAAAGATAATGGACAGTGACGACCAGCTTATTACATTGCAAAAAGAGAAATTCGACAATTCAGAAAACATAATACATTCGCAAGAATTTACGCCCGAAGGACATCTTTTAGCTGAATCTATTTATGAATACAACGGGGATAAGATTATCCGCGAAGTTAACCGCAATTTTTCGTTGGGGTCCAGCGAAGTTATTGAAGTTTACGAATATGACGGTGATTTCAATATGGTAAAACATGAAGCCAGAACACCCGAAGGAAGGGTTTTAATGTATCATCAACTGAACTACGACAACAACCGCAGAATAGTTGAAGAAGCCTATGTGTCGAGCGGAGAACCCGGCGCAATATATGGGGGTGGCCTGAGAGGAAATAGCTATCACTACATTTACGAGTATGAAGATAACGTCACTGAATAATGCCTGTAAATAAAACCCTGAAACGACTGTTCATTTCTGGCGGGATCGTACTACTTCTCCTTTTAGCATTTTGGACCTACCAGAAGATTCCGTTTTTTTCGGGATATTCCATTGGACAACCCATCGACAGTCTCAATGGAGTTATTGTTTATTATAATGGAAGTATAGATCACGTTTCCGAAAGAAACCTCACCGAAGATGGCTATAATTTAGGACTGAAATACCAATGTGTGGAATTTGTCAAACGTTATTATTACCAATACTTTCACCATAAAATGCCCGACAGTTATGGCCATGCCAAAGACTTCTTCGATCCCGCGCTGGAAAACGGACAATTAAATAAACGCCGGAATCTCATACAATATGTCAACCCCGGAAACACAAAACCCAAGGTAAACGACCTCATCGTTTTTGACGAGCATAAGTTCAATAAGTACGGGCATGTGGCAATTATTTCGGGGGTAACAGACGATCACATCGAAATTATTCAGCAGAATCCTGGCCCCAATGGAAAGTCACGACAAAGCTTTTCCCTCAAAAAAGAAGGGGAAATATGGACTATAGAGAACGATAGAATATTGGGCTGGCTAAGAAAGATTTAAAAAATAATTTTCTTGTTTTATAATTGTTTACATGTAATAATATTGCAATTTGAAAGTAAATAATTAATTTTGAATGGAAAATAAATAAAAAAATAAATGATTATCTATAAGCAGATTACAAACACATGGCTCGTATTACTGTTTTCAGTGTTTATTACTTTGACAATAGGAGTTGCTGACTTTTACACGGGCTATGAGATCTCATTTTCAGTATTTTACCTACTTCCTGTTTCTATGCTGGCTCTGTATAGAAATGTAGGAAAATTTCAATTATTGCTGAATTGCGTATTCGCTGGGACTATCTGGTTCTTAGCCGAATACCTGTCAGACAAAGTCTATTCACATACTCTAATTCCTTATTGGAATGCATTGGTCAGATTGTTAATTTTTGTCTTTATTTCCTACATATTATTTATACTTAAGAACAAGCATAAAGAAGCAACAAATTATCTGAATAAACTTAGAAATCTGACAAATGAAAAAAACAAAATTATTGGGACTATTGCATACGATTTAAAAACACCTGTTAATTACATTAAAACATCGACAGAATTACTTATGTCGGGCAAGAAGTATGAGAATATTTCGAGTTACGAAAAAGATATTACAAACCAGATTTATGTGGCAAGTGAAACGGCTTTAAATGAGATCAAACGACTTCTTGATGTCTCTTTAATTGAAGAAAATAAATTAATTATTAAACCTGTACCCCACGATTATTTTGCCTTTATCGAAAAAATTCAAAACTCCTTTAAGGCACAGGCCAAAAAGAAAAACATCAAAATTTCAATCAGTTGCAACAATAAAGAAAAAATATTGCATTTTGATAGCGAATTAATGGAAGATGCTTTTGAAAATATTCTGACATATATTCTTGAAATTGCTTCCTTGGGAGAAACAATGCATGTTCATGTTTTACAACAAAATAGCACAATATCAACATCAGTATCTGTTAAAGGCAAGATTATAAGTCCCAAAGACCTACCCTTCTTATTTGAATTAGCCTCTGAGTCTATTGATAATAAGACAATTGAACAATCCGACGATTATAGAACAAAAATTGGTCTTATCATTGCAAAAAAAATAATCACTGCACACAAAGGTAAAATTTTCGCTCAGAGTGATGCTATTGATGGAACAAAAATCTCTTTTGAATTACCCATATAATTATCTGCAAATACACGCGCAGACAAGACTCTTTTCTAAAATTCAATTTTTATTTTATTATTATTCTCGTTGTCTGATTATATGTCAAAGATTTAACATTTAGAAAATACATTCCTATTGACATACCAAAATCTGAAGTATTTATAATATTATCTCCGGCATAAACATTTTTTGAAACATGCTTAATCAATTTTCCGGTCGTATCATAAAAGTATAACACTACCTCATCTTCTATTGCCGAAGAGATATTAATACTTAACCCATCAACATCTTGATAAACAATAAATTCATCTTTATTAGAATTACAATTTGAATAAGTAATCGAATTACTCATCTCATTTTCAACACCCGAATAATCGACCTGAATAAGTTTGTAATAATTAATTTGGTTCATGGCAGCATCATCTTCCAATTCGTAATTAATAATACGGTTAGAATTTCCATTACCGGGAATTTGAGCGATAGGAACAAAGCTTCCTCCCTGTATCATTTTCTCAACTTGAAAATAATCACAGTCAATTTCCGAAGCTGTTGCCCATATTAGTTTCACGTTATTGTTGGCGCATTCGGTTTTAAAATACAATAAATCTACAGGCAAAGGATTTATGGTTGATAATGATCCTAAAGTAAAAGGGCTAAATTTATCCAAAACATTAGATGTAATTGACCCTGAGGTAGAATTTCCTGTAGTCAACTGATTTCCATCATCAACCCATAAAGAGCCGTTCCACTCAGCAACTTTTAAATCGCTTACTTGCGAAACACCACTATTTTCGTCCCAGAAAAGTGTAACAGAAACACTGCTTGAACCATTGGTTCTGTCCAGCAGCCAATACTCAATTGTGCTGACATTCGTTAAGCCGGGACCTAATAATGAAACGTCATATAATGGATCGGGATTTTCGTTAATATAAGTAGCTGTAAAATGATCTGCAAAATCTGAAGGAGCTGAAATACCAATGGGAGCATATTTACCATCTTTTCCAACAGGGAAAACAAATGCATCGTCACCAATTTTACGACAAGTTCCATTTATATAAGTTGAACTTCCTGCGCCGGAAACAGTTGCATTGTCATTAATGATCAACATTTGACTTCCTGTATCATATAGCCCACTTGAAAAAACTAAAGAATGAGTAATGGTAGTATTTCCAGTGGAATTTTGATAAACGTTTCCACTATTATTAATAATCAAATTATAAAAATCATTTTGACTCGTACCAGAAATTTCAGCAGCAGTTGTACCAGAGAAAACAAAATTCTCTTTATCCTTTATATAATTTCCATTATTCGTGAAATTACCATCTAAAATTTCAATTCTGGGTTGGTCACTGACTTTAATAAAAGCACCCGTACCAATAAGTATACCCTGGGCCAATGTTGTCACAGATAAAAAGACCAACATCAGTAATACTATCGTAATAATATAATTTTTCATAACAAATATCTCCTATCAGATTATTGAGTACTTGTAAACCATTGAATATCCTGAAGAATAAAAACATCATTATTAGAACTACTGGTAACCCAAATTTCATAGTAATCATCTTTAGACATATCTTCAAGATATACATTGGTAGACCACTGATAAGGGTTATTACTATTAACAAGTTTTACCGAAGTCTGACCATATTTAACCGCAGTATTTCCATTCTTCACAATAGCTACAGAGAATATTTTTGAATCGTTTGAGCAAAGAACATTTCCTGAGATCGTCATAAAAGCATCGTAACTTTGTTGCGACAAATAAGTTAGTTTATTACCAGAGACAGCAAATTTACAGACATAATTATTAGTGTTAGTGAAATTTGCCTTAACCCAAGTACCCGAGTTTGTAACGGTAGTTGTTGTTGCATTTCCAAGTACATTAATTTTACTATGTGGTTTTTGGTTTTCATAGCCCGCATTGTTTTCGATATAAGCATTTGCATCTCTTCCATCGGAACGAGTGAAATCCAGTCCAACAATTGATTCTCCAATATAATTAAACATATTATTCGTAATCAGAAGTGTAGAAAACGAAAACAATGCAGGATTATAGATTAATGCGGTATCAGTCGCATGGTCATTTAAAAAAGCACCGTTACTTAGTTGTATTAAAGCATCAGACCCTTCATGTAAATTAATTCCTCGGTTACAATCTACAAAGTCTGTCTCTGATATTCTTAGTTTAACACCAGCCGTAGTTCCACACACCAATAATCCATTGTTATTAGCATTTGTAATATCACACTCAAACAGCCACAACTCTGCATTTGTAGAATCTACAATAGTATTATAAAAGCCCTCAAAAGTACAGTCTTTTATTTCATGGTACATATCCTGTCCTAATAAACGAATGGCATCTTCTCCCGGCCGTGTTCCATACAATGACAGCGAAGTGGCATCAAACATTATTTTCTTAAAATAACATTCACTCAAGCATCTGAACATAGGTTTATTTTCAAGACCTGAACCTGCAACAATAGAAGTATGACCATAAGAAGGCCCTTCAAAAGTAACCGGATAAGGGAGATCTATTACTTGCGTTTCAGTAATCTCGAAAGTATCCTTGGAAAGTAAAATAACTGCGGGTCCTGACATATGTAATTGTAAAAATTCTATCATTTCGGATATGTTTGTCCAACTCCCATTGACAGATACTTCGAAAATCCCATTACAATTCTTCATATAATCCTTAATTAACCATTCCCCATTATAGGCAATAAATGTTTTTGATTGCCGACAAAAAAGAGGAGTAAAATCAAAACCATCAATTAAAACAGTTCCGCTACCTTTCACCATAATTAAATCCTTATATGTGCCTATATTTTTAATAGTTATTGCCAGACCATCGTCATCTGTAGTAATTTCAGGGAGTGTTAGCTCAATATCGTTTGAAGCTATAATCATTGTCTCTGATTTTAAAAGCGTTGCATTAGATGATTTGGGTACGAGATTTAAACGTCCTTCTCCCACAGCAATGCGAACCCACTTTGTACTATTCCAATAATAATAACCCGGGGTCACATCCGAAGTAGTTGCGTTGTTATAAACCATTAAACTTGTCGCAGGACTCGTCACAGGTGCAGCAGAAGCAGTTCCGGTTAAACTTACTCGGGGAATCAGCATTCCTTTATTAGTAGATTTTACATCAAGTACAGCCGATGAATTCGGTGAATACGTATTATCGTCAGTAATGGCAACATTCTGTGCTTTTAATACTGAAACTAATGCTAGTACTAAAAGAAGTAATATAATAGTTTTCATATATAATGGTTTAAGTATTTCTTTACAAAGATATGTCCGGTAACCATCCTAATGAAAGAGTGTAAAAGCGCTAAAATTTAAAAATATTGAACGTAAAAACACTTCATTTTCTCTAGTAAATTTCCTTATTGAAATCAGACAAACAATAGCCAGATTAAGTTTCAAAAAAGAGTAATGAAATGCTCGAAAACTTTTTTTTATTCTTTTAGCTCAATATTCCTGATTTAAGAAAAATTTGGATTTTTCTAAGGATTTTGTTTATGTCCTAAGGACAAAATTTTGATTATTTATTATTTTATTGATGTTCAATGCCTACGGTATATTTAATTTCTCCGTAGGAGATAAAAATCAATAAAAACCAAGAAAAGTTAAAGTATGAGGTTGTCTCAAAACTCCGAAAATGCTGAAAATCATCTTTACCCCGGCCCTAAAGGGCAACTGATTTTCAGCGACTTCACCCTTCAGGGAGGGGCGAAAAGGCGATGAAAATCATTTCTCGATAAGTTTTGAGACAGCCTCTTAACAATTTAAATTCATTATAAATATAAATCAAAACAGTTTCTAAATGTTTCTATAAACACCCCCAAAGAAAATAATCTATAATCTGTATCTATCACCTACATTGAATTTCAGATTTTTCGTCTAAAAGTCACTGGCAATGTGTATTCGCCGGTGTAATAGTAAAATAGCTATAGAAAAACCATAGTGCTTTGTCTTTTCTAAATTTAGTGTTTACAATCTAAGCTCGCGGGTTCGGCAATTTTTAACTTCAGACCTTTGCTCGCCTTCGCAAATTTTATCAATTTGCTACGGCGAGCGAAGGTGGAGCCGCCGGGAGTCGAACCCGGGTCCAAACAAGGAACCAAACAGCTTTCTACATGCTTAGCATCAACTTGATTGTCGGGAGCAGGCCGGCAAGATGCGACCTACCTGTTCCTTATTCCTTTAATTTCGCCATTACATCAGGACACTGCAACAACTATCCCCGTATACTACCCTTCCGGTTCGGAAATTACAGGGAGAAATCTCCGGGAAGGGAAGGAACCAATTGCCTAGCAACCGTTCCAGACTGGTTTAATCAATTAAGATTAAGCAGCCATTGCGAAGTTTTCGCCTTTTATTTGTTTGGAACACATTTTAACAGGCATAAGTCCCATGGCCCGGCATGCTTACGGTTTCACTCTGCTTGCTGTCAAAACCAGAACGACCCCAATAAGAATACAAAGTTACTATTTTTTTGTCTTTCCTTTCATTATTTCTAACTTCGCAGGTCGAATTTTTATTTAAACAAATTATGAAACTCAAAATAGGTGTCCTCAAAGAAAC
>PHDH01000053.1 GCA_002840935.1 Bacteroidetes bacterium HGW-Bacteroidetes-21
AGTTCCACCTCTACAGCAAATTCGCTGTACAATTACTTTAAAGAAGTTTCCTATAACCAGATTTTCATCAATTCAACATTGTACCCGACTTCATCCAGCAATTTTGTGCTTTCGTATCAGGACATTTATCCTCGCAACTATTATCAGCCCTACGAAGAAACATTGAACCCTAACGGATATATAGACGACCGTACCGACCGTGAACAATCATTACTGCGCAGAGCGATAGAATCCATTGACGGAGAGGTGCCTGCAGGACTTAACCTCGACTTTAATTCGGACGGTTATGTAGACAACGTATGTTTTATTGTGCGTGGAGATGTGGGCGAATGGGCCGAACTTTTATGGCCACACCGCTGGGCTCTGTTTAACGAATACGCCGAAATCAATGGTCTACAGGTGTGGGATTTTAATTTTCAGATTGAATCGTTTTTCTTCCTGCCTACCCGCGGTGTTGGAGTTCTCTGCCACGAAATGTTTCACACTTTCGGCGCTCCCGATTTGTATCACTACGACATGGAATATCGCTATTTTCGTTCTGTGGGCTACTGGGACCTGATGGATCGCGGCATGAATCCTACAGAATCGATGAGCACTTATATGAAATATGTTTATGGCGGCTGGATTAACGATATACCAGAAATTACAGTACCCGGAACTTACACCCTTTCACCCATTTCATCACCCACCAATAACTGTTACATGATTGCTTCACCCAATTCGTTCAACGAGTATTTTGTGCTGGAATATCGTAAAAAAGAAGGTATTTTTGAAAACTCACTTAAGGGAGAAGGTTTGCTTATCTACCGTGTCAATTCTGACGCCTGGGGATACGGCAATAGTGATTATCCCAATAATCCCGATGAATTATATGTCTTTCGCCCCGATGGTATTGATACCATTACCGGTCAAATCAACAATGCCGCTTTTAGTCTCGACGCCGGACGAACTGATTTTCATACATCCAGCAATCCCCAATGCCTTTTGGCTGATGGAAGCGCCGGAGGCATCACCATCACCGAAATCTCCGCCATTGGAAACACTATTTCGTTCTGCTACAATTGCCCGGTATCAGCTACCGAAACAAAAACCGATGAGCTTAAAGTGTATCCAAATCCTGCCCAGAATTTAATTCACATTTCATCCCCATTGCCAGTTTCCGGCATCAGAATTATTGGGCTAGAAGGGAAAGAATACCAATACAGCACTACAAACAATTCGGACATAGACATTTCTTCATTACCCGCCGGAATTTACTTTGTCGAAATGGTCTCTGCCGAAAAAACACATAGAACAAAAGTTGTGAAGTTATAAAGGAGCTCATACCTCTCGCGTCATCTTGAGGTCTCTGCCCCAAAAAAGCCACAATGAAAAATGACGGAAAGCTTAAATCCATTACCGACTTCAAAAAAAGCAGTCACGTTGAGTCCGCCAATTGGCGGACCGTGTCGAAATGCGGCTGCTTTTCCCCTCTCCCCGCACACTATTTCGATCCGCCTAATGGCGGACTCAATATGACCCAACGCTTTTTATGTCTGTCACTACTAAATAGTCTTTAGATTTGACAACTTTTTAAAAAGTTGTCAAATCTGATAAGTTTTATAAATATTTGATCCCTCTGGGATCTCCCACATTTTAAAGTTTGTCTGATTAATATTGCATTGCCCTGTTATGGACAATACATTTCTATATGACAGTTATTTTGATCAAACCCACTTCAAATTTCCCGTGAAACATACAATACCCAAGAATAAACTCTCGTTTAACTTGCAGTTTTATTGAAGGTTATAAAATATTTTATCTGATAATGTAACTTTTTTCCTACTTTCGTTACTTACCTTCTGAAAACAATTGACGAAATGGCAGATAAAAAACAAATAGAATTTATGGAGCTTTACAAGCCAATCCATGATTCCTTTGTTCGTTTTTGTGCAGCCCGTTCATATGGTATTATCGAAACAGAAGATCTGGTAAGCGAAACAATAGTTCAGGCCTATTCTGGGTTCGAAAAGTTAAGAGAGAAGAAAGCCTTTTTGAGTTTTTTATTCAGCATTGCCAGCAATATCATTAAAAACGCGCTACGGAAAAAGAAAAATGTTGAGATGGTATACCATCTGGATCACCAGCTAGAGGATAAATCCCATGCAACCCTCGACGCCAAAGCAGATATTGAATTGTTATATAAGGCATTGACCCGATTGCCGGATTTGCAAAAAGAAGCTATTATTCTGTTCGAAATCAGTGGTTTTTCAATTCAGGAAATTGCCGACATGCAAAAATCCGGCATCTCATCTGTAAAACAAAGACTTAAAAGAGGACGCGAAAAACTGTCCGAATTGCTGGGATGTAATGAAATATCTGCAGAAAGTCTAAGTAAAAAATCAACCATATTAATGAATCTGTTTTTCTAAAATATAAAGCGTATGAATAGTCATTACTCAAATATCGATTATTACTTTTCAGTGGCACGCCAGGCACCGATACCGGTATCCATTGATCATGTAAAAGGTATTCTTGCCAAGGGGGCAGCCGGAGTAAAAATAAAATCCGGAAAAACAGTATTAAAAACAAAACCATTAGTTATGACAACCATTGCAGTAATTACAACAACGGCGCTGATTATCAGCGTGAATCATTCCTTTCAGGAAAAGAAAGATGTAACAAAGGCTGAAACATATACAACAAAAACCATTACCCGGCCAATGCAGGTTTCAACTCCCGGAAAAGCAAGCACCATAAGCTTCTCTGCAGCAGTCGAAAAACAAAATAAAACAGAAAAATCCACTGAAGTTAACAGTTCGACAGTCATTATGCCCGTTGATACCTTTAAACAAGTGTCGGACACAACTCTTTCGAAACCAAAAGCGGTGGCGAAAAAGCAAAATTGCTGCGATAAAGTCAAAGTAGAAAAACAATCTACGACACCGCTACAATACGATGAAATTTCTGCTTTTGATATATACCGTGCCAATTGGGCTTTGGTTAAAAACGATAATCGTTTTGGATTTATTGATACTTCTGGAAAAGAAGTAGTTCCAGTAATTTACGACAAAATTGACTTTTTTGATTACTACAAAAATGATTTTGCTTTGGTTAAAAGTGATGGTCATTATGGTTTCATCAATAATACAGGAAAAGAAGTGGTTGCTCCAATATACGATAAAATTGACTTTTATGACTCTATGCATAAACATTGGGCCCTTGTAAAATCAGATGGTTACTATGGTTACATTGATGAATCGGGTAAAGAAGTGGTTCCCCTGATTTACAAAAAAATAGAGGCATTTGGCATTTACCGTCAGAATTGGGCTTTGGTAAAAAGTGATCACTACTATGGTTTTATAGACGACAACGGAAAGGAAATTGTCCCATTAATTTATAATAAAATCGATTTTTTTGGAGTTTACAAAGAAGACTGGGCCAGGGTTAAAATTGATAATCTTTATGGATTTATCAATTCCGAAGGTCATGAAGTTGTCGTACCTCAATACACTGAAATTGAAGATTTCGATGTAATAAGAACTGGCTGGGCTCGTGTAAAAAAAGATGGCCAGTATGGTTTTATTGATAAAAACGGTAAAGAAGTAGGACAATCCACTGAATAATGCTTTGACATAATACGTTTTTTTGCGAACTTTACCTCAAAAAAATGAAAGTTATATCGTACAATGTCAATGGCATCCGGGCAGCAGAAAATAAAGGTTTTACACAATGGCTTTTTTCTGAAAATCCCGATATAATTTGTCTGCAGGAACTTAAAGCCATGCCCGAACAGTTTGACATTAGCCCCTGGCAAAATGCAGGTTATCATGTCATTCTGAATAGCGCCGAAAAAAAAGGGTATAGCGGCGTTGCACTCATTAGCAAGGAAGTTCCTCTTAAAATAACCAAGGGTATTGGAATCGAAAAGTTTGACATAGAAGGAAGAGTGATTCGTGCTGATTTTAAGAATTTTACTCAGATATCGGTATACATCCCTTCAGGATCCATGGGAGATGCCCGTCAGGAATTTAAAATGGAATTTCTTGAAGCCTTTTACCAGTACATTCAAGCATTATTGAAAGAACATCCTACCCTGATCATTTCGGGAGATTACAATATTTGCCATAAGCCCATAGACATAAACCATCCTGAATTACACAATAATGCCTCAGGGTTTTTACCTGAAGAACGAGAATGGCTCGATCGATTTTTTGCGCTTGGGTTAACCGACAGCTTCAGAGTTTTTAACCAAGAGCCTGAGCAATATAGTTGGTGGAGCTACCGCCAACGTTCGAGGGAGAAAAACCTCGGCTGGCGCATTGATTATCACGCCACAGCAGGTCTGGATAATCAGTTGAAAAACGCTTCCATTTTAAGTCAGGTTGTACACTCAGATCATTGTCCGGTAGTGGTTGAACTTGCCTAATGGATTACTTTCATTTGCTCGAAAATTGTACCCTCTGTCCCAGAAAATGCGGAGTAAACAGAGCAAAGGGTGAATTGGGCTTTTGTCAGTCGGGGGTCGGGTATTACATTTCTTCCATCTGCATTCATCTGGGCGAAGAGCCTCCCATTTCAGGTTCAACCGGTATTTGCAATGTTTTTTTCAATCACTGTAATCTTCAGTGTGTCTACTGTCAGAATCATCAGATTAGCTCAAACGTATCGACCACATCCAACGAAATGACTTTGGATGAAATCCTTGAAAAAATAATATCAATTCTCGATCAAGAAATTCCTTCGTTGGGTTTTGTCTCTCCCACCCAGTTTTTGCCTCAGGTTATGGCCATTATCGAGGGACTACACCAACGCAATTATCATCCCGTTATCGTATGGAACAGTAATGGGTACGAACTACCTGAAATGATCAAACTCCTTGACAAACACATAGATATTTTTCTACCTGACTTTAAATATTCTGAGAACATCCTAGCCCAAAAATATTCCGACGCACCAGACTATCCAACTATTGCCATGGAAGCCTTAAAGACCATGTTGTTTCTCAGAGGCCCCCGTCTTTTATGTGACGATGAGGGTTCGGCATATCGTGGAATACTTATCCGGCATTTAGTTTTACCAGATCATACAGAAAATAGTCTCCGCATTTTAAAACTGATCGCTGAAGAATTATCCCCGACCGTATCATTATCCCTCATGTCGCAATATTACCCGACTCATCATGCCTCAGATTTTCCGGAAATAGACAAAAGCCTGAAACCCGAAGAATATAGCAAAATTGTACAAGAAGCAACCCGTATTGGTTTTACAAATTTATGGCTTCAGGAAATGGATAGTGAGCAAAATTACCGACCAGATTTTAATAAAATCAGGCCATTCGAATAGGCTTTTTTCGGACGATGATCCAAAAACTGAGAACAGAAACGGCTAATCCAGTGAACATCCACACAATAGTATCGGTACAACCCATATGTTCGGCTTCCGTTGGCAGCGACCCATTTTGTATCATGTAATAAACAATAATAGCTGTTGCATTGTTCACAAAATGGGCAATAACAGGGACCCAAATAGATCCGGAATAATACAAAAGGTATCCGAATACCACACCCAGAAAAAAACGTGGCAAGAAAGAAAAAAACTGAAAGTGAACGAGACTAAATACAATAGCTGTCAGCACTATGCCCATATGAATATTTCTTGACCACTGGGTGAAAAGTTTCTGCAAAACACCTCTGAAAAAAAACTCCTCGGCAATGGCAGGTACAACTGCAATGACAAAAATATTGATGAACAAAACACTTAATGAATCAGCCTTTACAAAAGTTAAGGTTAATAATTCCGAGGCTTTATCACCGGCTCTTAATTGTTGTTCGAAGTCCTTCAATACATCGGGAAAGGAAAGCATTTGATTAATTTCGGTCATATAATTACTCAGTGGCAATAATGCTAACGCCAGCAAGGGAATAAACACAAAGGCCAGAGGTCTGATTTTTGTCCCCGTACCAAAATATTCCGCCACATTTGGATAGGTTAACCAGGCCATTAAAAGGGCCGGAAACATAAATAATCCCAGCGTATTAAAGACCTGTAAAAACTTCATTACATTAACTGATGTAGGATTAGAAGTATTGGTAAGAAATGTAATATCAAATACTTCCGGACCCCAAATAAGTCTGGCTACCAACAAAGAACCCAAATAGGTTAAGAGAAAGCTAATACAGATTGCCCAAACCAGCAAAAGAAGTTTTTTAAAAGACCCCGAATAATAAAAGCCGCCTCTCAGTTTCATGCTCCCCTATTTTAATAAGTATTCGGCCAGCAATGAAACAGCACGCCCCCTGTGACTGATTTTGTTTTTTTCATCTGCCGACATTTCAGCAAATGTAAGGTCATTTCCATCAGGAACAAATACCGGATCGTAACCAAATCCGTCTCTACCTCTACATTCATGAATAATTTTCCCCTCTACGATACCATTAAATATACGTTTTTCATCACTGCTAATATAGGCAATCGCACAGCGAAAACGGGCTTTACGGTTGGATTCGTCCTTTAATTCATGAAGTAATTTTTTTACATTATCTGCAGAAATTTTATCGGGTCCGGCATACCGGGCAGAATATACTCCTGGCAAATTTCCCAGACTTTCCACTTCCAAACCTGTATCGTCTGCAAAAGTTGGTAAGCCGGTACGAGCAAATACAAATTCGGCTTTCTGCATGGCATTTTCTTCCAGCGTTTCGTGATCTTCAGGAATTTCTTCGTTTATCCCGACTTCACTTAACGACATAACCTTAAATTTAGCATGGAGTATTTGTTGAACCTCCTCCAGTTTGTGAAGATTATTGGTGGCAAAAATGATAGACTTCATGATTAATATTTCACCCAAATTAATTCTTGGCAAATTTGTAAAAAATATTGCCACTAGCATCTCTCAGGTTCAAAAAATACATGCCCTGAGAATAATCACTCACATTCAGGCTGATACGATTGAACCCCTTCTTCATTTCCACTTCCCTATCCAGCACTCTGTGACCTGCAGTATTTGTAATCTGAATCTTTCCGCTTGATTCCTCGTCGACAGAAAATTCAATAATCAATTCTTCATTAGCCGGATTGGGATAAACTCTTAATAATGAAAGTTGATTGGATCGTGTAATACAATACTCATTATTAGACATGTTGGCATCCGGTAAGCCATCCGGCAGTAATACCCGGGCACAAATAAATTCGCTCTTGTTTCCTTCAGGCAAATACTGGCCCGACGACAAAGTATAACTATAAAAAGCGCCTGGCGATAACGTCATATTAATCGTTTCGGAATAGGTCGTTTGATCATCAACAGTCATTAATGCCAAAGGATTGACTATCGGTAAAGATCCTGCATTTGCCAGATACAAGACCGTCTTTTTCACACTACCCTGAATCACAGTATCCATTCCAAAAATCACAAGATCGTATAAATTGGGGACAACAGAAATCAAGGTTCCTTTGGAACGAACACAGCCATTACTATCAGTCACATTCATAAGTACGGAATAATCCCCAATAGCTAGATAAATGTGCTGAGGATCTGTAAGACTTGAATTACTGCCATCGCCAAACTGCCAAAAATAATTACCATTGGATGATTCGTTGCTAAACTGAACGAACAAAGGTACTGCGCCAAAATCTTTATCGACTTCGAAATCGGCAATCGGCAAAGGGTGTACTCTTACCATGCGCTGCACCGAATCGCTACAATATAATTCAGAGGTCACATACAAGCTTACAGAATAGTTCCCGCTATCAGGAAAAAGTACAGAAATGGTGCTGTCGTTCAGCGTTCCAAATCCCTCTACTTTCCATTGACGCTCTATGATACTTCCGTTTTCGGCCACCGAGGTATCCGACATGAGCAAGGGTATTCCTTTACAGACTTCCATTCCGCTAAATCCAGCCCTTGGATTTTCTGACACCGAAACATTGCGGAAATAAACATCCTTGCATCCATTAAGACTTCGCACCTGTAACGATATCGGATAGGTGCCCGAACTGGTATAAGTATAATCCGGATTCTGTTGCTGGGAAGTCACTCCAACGATACCCAAAAACCATTCCCATTGCATAATTGGATGAATGAAAGTAGATTCAGATAAATCGAAAAAGTACGTTTTTTTATCGCTGCACGAAGGAGAGACATCAAAAAGCGCAGTAGGACTGGTCTTTATTTCAAAGGTAATACTTGTATCTTCCTTACAACCATAATTACTTGTGGTAAGCAAGTACGCTGTAAACTGAGATTCCTCCGACAAAGTCACAGTGGGGTTTACAGTAAGGTTTGTATCTGTTCCATTAAAGATCCAAAGATTTTGAGCAACAAAGCCCACGTCGACATCTGAATTATTATCAAACGTCAGGGGTTTTCCGCTACAGGGATTTGACCATGTAAAGGCCGGTTCGGGCAAAGGATATACTTGTATCTGCTTAGTGAGAACAGAAGTACATGAGCTATCTGTAGTGATGGTTAATGTCACCGGATAAAGACCCGGCTGCCCCAACGGATTTTCAACTACCTGACCTGTAGAAACCATTCCCCCAGGAAACAACCACTGCCAACTGACAATATTACTCTGGTCGAGACTCATTGAAGTATCTGTAAAAACAATGGTATCGCCATAACACATATTTTCTGTAAAGAACCCAGGAAGAGGTGCCGTTCCCTGGATATATATATCAATTGTATCCATTGCGACACAACCGTTTTCGCTCATTACTATCAGCGAATATTGACCTGTATTATACAACGTTATTTCAGGTGCTGATTGTCCTCCGGGTGCCCACAAATACGAAATCGCTTCGCTGGCTCCACTTTGCAACGCCAATGGATTTCCACTGCAAAGGGTGGTGTCGGGCCCGAGGGAGGTGTGATAACGAATGCTATCGACAGTTAATACAAAGGTGTCTCTTCTTGAGCAAAGAAGATCATCAGTAACTTCAATCCAAAAAATACCACTGGTGAAATAGCTAGATTGCTCAGAAGTACTTCCATTACTCCATAAATATGAAAAATTTCCAGAAACTGGAGGATTTAAAAGGATTGAATCACTAGCACAAAATACGGCATCCTGCATTTGATCAGGATAAAAAACATTAATCGAATCGGTAGAAGTATAACCAAAAATATCTGTAACTGTTACCGCATATACGCCAGGTTTATTTACATAAATCAAATTAAGCGTGTCGTCAGGAAACTCTTGAGTTGTGCTCCATCTGTAATTCACATATCTATCAGAGGATTCAATTGCCACCGGACAAAACCTTTCTGAATAAATATCCCTTCCAAGAGCAACAGGTGGCGCATATTTATTATGCAAATAATCTTCAAGAATTCTTCTTTCTGTGTTTTCAATATTTCTTGAAAAAAGAATAATCTCTGCAATATCTCCTGATAAAAACTCATTATTTCCTCTTTGACCAATAGTGCTAATATTGGTTTGAAAATCATACATATTGAAAGTGCCGAAAAGAATTTTATTTATATAATATTTCACAGCAGCATCACCAATTATTATTGAAAAAATATTATAATCTAGCATGTGACCTGTTGTCAGGCTATTATAACCAGTATTACAAACTACATAGGTGTTTCCATCTGTATAGTTTGCTAAACAATTTTGTGAGTCATTGTCACCAATAATCAGTCCTGAGTTGGCTTCAATATTCTTTTTAAAAACGACTATAAGTGAGAGGCTATCTAAAATAAAGTCATTGGGTAATTGATAGAAATCATTAACCCCATCAAATCGAAAAACTGAAAATGTATCTATGGCAGAATTTACTAATTCCGGAATAAAATCAGGATTAGTTTGTTGTGGATTATTATGCGCTGCGCTAATATCATTCCAAATGTCACTTGTTCCATTAGTCTCATTGTTAGCAACAAGCCAAAAAACTAAATTACTAAAATTGTTAGGTAAAATTCGACTAATTCTTCTGGTTTCAGAAGAAATAGAATCATTACAGTGATTATATGATTTAACACGCCAATATACATCTCCATTTATTGATAATGGGATATTCGAACTATGATTTTGAGTATATGAATAATAGCTAATATTTGTAAAGCCAGGCTCATCAGACACTTCAATTTTAAATAAAATGGAATTAATTGACGTATCCCAAGCACATACAGCAAAATTCTCTATGGTTGAAAATCCATTAATTGGATACAAAATATTAAACGGCTCGGGAAAAGGCAAAACATTTGAAATACTAACTATATTACTGCTAGAATCGTAGCATTGATTACTTGCCTGAACTAAAAGAGAAACATCAAAATCTCCTTCCAGAATAAAAGTATGAGCTGGATTTGATAACAATGAAGTGCCTGAATCACCAAAAGACCAGCTCCAGTTTATAATTGAATCACCTCCAGATATATACGATAAGTCTTCAAAAACAAGTGCCGTATTAAGACAACCATTACTCAAAGAACTAAATACAGAATGAGGCTTAGGCAGAATTGTAATTATAGCCGATGTATCACTTTGACATCCGGCATCTGTTAAAATTTGAAGACTAACAATAAAAGTCCCTGTATTTTGATAAATGTGTTGAGGATTGACCAAATTTGAAGAATTTGAATCTCCTAGTTGCCAATTATAACTAATAATATTACTCCCATCAATAGTATAGGAAGCGTTATAAAAATTTGTCGTTTGACCAGAACATGTATCATTAATGCTAAATACTGGTATCGGAGAATTACCTGTAACAGTAATGAAAACAGTGTCCTGCCCAATGCAACCATTTTCATTTATTGCAATTACCCAATAATTTCCTGAGGTATCAACGGCATATTCCGTTCCTGAAGATCCATCTGGCCAAAGAAAAGAAACAGCATGACCCTCGGCAAGCGAAATTCTATTGCCCGAACAAAGGTTTCTATCAATACCCAGAGAAGCAATAATTGGAAATGAATCAATAGAAACAATCAAAGTATCAGACAATTTGTAATGTCCAGTACTGTCTGTTACTGTGAGAAAAAATTGACCTTGAGAAAAAATTGAAATAGATGTGTCAGTTGAACCATCTGACCAAAGATATGAATAACCATTTCCCAATCCAGAATCCCAAATAAAAGTATCCCCTAAACATATAGCCCGATCGTTAGGCACAAAAGGATCTGGAAAAATAACATGAACACTGTCTGATGAGGTAAATCCAAATACATCTGTAACCGTTACAGAATAAATACCCGTTTCACTTACAGTCGCTATTTGTGTAGTTTGGCCATTGCTCCAAATATAATTAATGAAATTATTACCTGCATCAATAAGTGTATCTCCATAACCATAGGGCACATAAATATCAGAGCCCAAATTAACAGAAGGCGCATATTTCCAATGCAAGTAATTCTCAACATCTGATTTTTGTTGAGCATCAAGATCCGTGTTGTATAATACTATCTCTGCAATATCTCCACCAATAAACTGGCTATTATTTCTTTGACCTATCGCATTTAATGATATCTGATTATTAAACACCTGCCCGACCCCTAAAATCGATTTATTCAGATAAAACTTTACCAAACTTCCATTGGCAATTACTGAAAATATCGAATAATCAAGAATGTGTCCTCCATTTACACTCGCATATCCTGTGTTTCCTACGATATAATTAATTCCATCATTATAATTTGTAATACAACTTCCTGAATTATCTTTTCCAATGATAATACCTGTATTTGATGCATTATTTTTTTTGAAAACAACAAAAAAAGAAAGACTATCAAAATCTATACTAGAAGGAAAGGAAAAGAAATCATTTATACCATCAAATCTTATTACAGGCCTATCATTCAATGCATTAGCTACTTTAATTGGCTGAAAAGCAGTATTAATTTGAGTTAAAACTGCGTGATTTTCACTAATATCCTTCCATTCAGTTACATTTACCCCGGATAAGGACACAGAATCAGCATCCAACCAAAGTACGTCATTATTTAAAAGACTCGGTTTAAATATTGAAAAATGTTTAATGTCAGACGTATCAGAATTTCCTGAAGTATGGAATGCAACAACATACCAATAATAGTTTGGCCCAAATATTAGTTGCGTAGAAAAAAAACTTTCAGCCAAAATATTAGTTTGAGAAAACGCTTCAACAGTTAAACTATTGTTGGTAAAAACGTGGATTTCATAATATGACAAATTCTGAACTCTGTTCCATTTGAAAGTAATGACCGAATCAGACAAGACTTGAGTATTTGCAGGAAAAACAGTTTCAAACGTTTGTGCATTTGTTTTATTACTAAAAAAAATAAAAAACAACCCGAAGTATACTATAAAATAGTTCTTATTAAAAATCGTACTTAAAAAATACCGGACAAAACACACGTTTCAAAAATTTAGACCAAATTACAAAAAAACTTTAACCTTCTTACATAGAATAAAGTAAAAAAATCTAAAATCATGGTGATTAACTTACTGAGAATAAAAAAAACTGTCTTTTTAAGGATAAAATTTAGTTTATCTTTGTGAGTATAATAACCGGAAATTATCATACAATTAAGATAATAATTGCGTCATTATCTGACAAGCAATTAATAAAAACATGAATATTAATAAAACCATAATAGTTACATTCTTATCTCAGGTTTCCATACAAGTATTAGGAATTATCTCTGGGATTTTTATTGCAAGATTTATAGGACCTGAAGGCAAAGGAATTTTTGCCATATATCAGGCAAATGCTCAAATATTTATCACTTTTTTCTCCTTTAGTCTTGGAAGTGCACTTACGTATTTTATCCCATCAAAAATTATAAAGCCTGAAAAACTATTGGGGATCTCCTTATTGGTTATATTATTTGGCAGCATTCTTTCAACAATTATCGTTTTTTTGTTTTACTATTCTCAGTTCAGCATCTATTTGTTTCCTTCAAAATACAGCAGTTTTCTTTTTATCTTATGGATGTTTGCCTTTTCTTCACTTAGCATTTTAAACGTTATTGCAACTGGGTTTTTTCAAGGAATGAAACTCTTTAATAAACTTAACATTATCTCGGTCACAAATAGCATTATAAATGTTGTTTTCTTTACCCTGCTTTTTTTCTTAAGTAGGGAAGGTATTATTGGTAAAAATGTTTTAAACTTACTTTATTGCCTTTTAGCAATTACCTTAATTAATTCATTGCAGTATGGTTTTTCCTTTTACCGGTCAATTAAAATAATTCCTGATTTCAAGATCTCATACAAACTAGATCTGCGACCAATTTTTTCCTTTGCTTTATATACACACATTTCAACTTTTATTAGTTTTTTTAACTATCGATTTAGTATTTGGGTCTTGAATTACTATTTAAACGAAGTAGCTATCGGGCTTTTCTCTCTGGCATCAAATATTTCCATTTTATTCAGCTTTGTATCTCAGACTATTGGAAATATTTTAATGCCAGTTTTATCCGGAGAATCAGAAGAAATTAAACGAAAAATGTTTTACAAATATTCTAGAATTAATAGTACCCTCCTTATTGTATTGTCTTTTATCAGCTTTTTTGTCTGTATCCCTCTTTTCCCACTATTATATGGAAAAGACTATACAGATGCTATTGTTCTTTTTCAGCTTTTTTTACCTGGAATCTTCTTTCTGGGATTCAGTAGAATGTTTGCAGTATATATTGCATCAAAAAATGAACAAAAATATAATTTGTATGCAACCATCATTGGTTTTGTAGTTAATGCTATATCCAGCATACTCCTGATTAAATACTATGGCACTAAAGGAGCTTCTATTTCAGGAACGATAACATACCTATTTACTTGTTTGGCAATGATGTATTTCTCTCATGTAAATCTAAAACTCCCTATTGTAAATTATTTTTTTATGACTAATCTTGAAATAAAAAATAATTTTAATGCTTTAAAAAAACTAATTTTTAGAACCAAATGATTAAATCAATAAAAAGTTTGTTCAGATTAAACCATATCAGAAATCATTATTTAAGATTTGGGATTAACGGGATGTTGTTTTATTTTAAGCAACTATCTCATTCAAAAAATGATACAGTAATCTTTAAGTATAAGGAATATCTTCATCCTATTACACTTAGAAACAATAGTAGCGACATCAATGTTTTTTATCAGGTTTTATTTAATCAGGACTACCAATTATTACTAGACGATGAACCTAAAATAATTATTGATTTGGGGGCAAACATTGGCTTATCAAGCATTTATTTTCTAAACAAATACCCCGATTGTAAAGTTATTGCTGTTGAACCCGACATTGCAAATTTTGAATTTTTAAAAATAAATACTGAGAAATACCCAAACATTTTAAGGTATAACAATGGCATTTGGAACAAAAATACTTGGCTAAAAATTATTGACAATAATCTTGGATCCTGGGGTTTTTCTGTTGTAGAGGTAAATAATGATACTCCAAATTCTATAGAATCAATAACTTTAGATCAAATTATTCAAATAAACAACATACAACACATTGACATCCTAAAGATTGACATTGAAGGTTCAGAAATCGAGTTGTTTCAGGAAAACTTTGACAAATGGATGTCTATTACCAACATTATTATAATCGAACTACACGACTGGATGAGGGATGGTTGTGCCAAACAATTTTTTATGACTTTGGTAAAATATAATTTTAAGTTTTCTTATAAAGGTGAAAATATTATCTGTTTTCTAAGCCATTAATTCCATAGAAAGATTTGAGTATCTTTGATTTTTTAAATGATAATTCTATAATAATGATATGCAAACAGATAAAATCAGGATATTGTTTTTGATCCCAGATTTTAGAAGAGGCGGAGCAGAGAGATATCTTACAGATTTCTGTAATGAGCTAATTAAGAATAATGACATTGAGTTTCAAATAGGTGTCCTTTTTGATTTAAATCAGTTCAACGAAGAGACAAGTCGTTTTAACATCACTTATATCCCTTATAAGACTTTTAGATTATTTAAACAGAATTCTAATTTTCATTTTCAATCATTACTTAAGTCATTCAAACCACACATTATACACACACATCTGTACCTTGCAGAGTTCTTAAGCGCCTATTATTCAGACCCATCTATTTCATACGTTTGCCACTGCCATGATAATATGGAACAGTTTAAGAATTTTTCTTTCTTTGATCTTTTTAGTAAAAAACGCATATATGAATTATATGAAAAACATTTTCTGATATCTAGAAAATATAAAAAAACAAATACTTTTTTCATCGCAAATTCAAGACATACATTACAATATTTTAAGCAAGCACTTCCCAGCTTCTTGGAGAATAATACAAAATTAATATACTATGGCTTTCATTTTAATAAATTCAAACAGATTTCGCCACGGACTATTTCGAACAGTAGACCAATAAAAATTATTAATGTTGGTAGTTTTCAGGCCAAAAAAAATCAAATTTTATTGTTAGAAATAGCGAAAAAACTTTCGTTTTTAAATATCTCTTTTGAAATGAATCTAATAGGAGATGGAGAATTACTTGGTTTTATAAAATCTAAAATTAAAACGTATAAGTTAGAAGATAAAGTTTTTTGTCATGGTATAAGAAACGATGTCGAACAATGGTATAAAAATAGTGACATTTATATTCATCCTGCTTATTACGAACCCTTCGGTTTGGTTTTTCTAGAAGCAATGGCCTCCAGACTCCCCATAATCTCTTTGAATGGTAAAGGTAATGCCGATTTGATTCAAGAAGGAAAAAATGGGTATTTGATACAAGAACAAAAGCCTGAATTATTTATTGAAAAAATAAAACTATTGATAGATAACCCTGACATATATAGTATAATAAGCAATAATGGATATGTCTTTTCTAAGGATTTTGATATGTCAAACCATCTTGAAAACATTTTAGGATTCTATAAAGAAATTATTTCAAGAAAAAGAATATGAAAACGCTAATAATTATACCATACTATGGCGTTTGGCCTGAATATTTCAGACTCTTTATTGAATCCTGTCGTAATAACGAAAACACTCTTGATATTTGTATTATTTCGGACATTAAACCACCCCTTAATCTTCCATCAAATATTAAGTTTATAAATTACTCTTTCGAAGATCTAAAAACATTAATAAGTAAAAGAATTGGACTTGATATCCCCCAAATCGTTCCCTATAAACTATGTGATTATAGACCTGCATACGGAGTTATTTTTAACGACTTAATAGATGATTACGCTTTCTGGGGATATTGTGATATTGATTTAGTATTTGGAAATCAGTCTTTCTTTTTAAGAGAAGACATCCTTAACTCATACGATATTATAAGCTTTAAAAAAGGTCATTTGCAAGGCCCTTTTACGCTTTTCAGAAACACAGAATATATTAATAACCTTTTTAAATATGGTGATTACTACAAAGTGGTTTTTACAAAAACCGAATACTGTTCATTTGATGAATTTGGACCCAATCTTTTCTATATCTATATAAAGTCAAAAGAAGAAATTATAGAACTGCCCAACGATAACATTTCAGTTATTGCTTTCAAAAAAGAACTTGTCAACAAAATAAGAATATATAACGAACAGCATGTAAAAGAAGAACTTTCAACAAAAGAAATTTTAATATTTAAGAATGGCTGTCTTGTTGATTACAAGACAAATAAGCCCTATTTCTTTTTCCACTGGGTTCTTGACAAGCGCAATATTTGGTTTAGATATCCTAAATGGGGAAAGAACCCACCTGATCAATATTTCATTACCAGTTCAGGTTTTTATTCTTGTAAAAGTATTTCGATACTTCGTATCCTTCATTATAAGAATATATTAATTGGTCTGACTCAATGGTGGTTACTTAAAACTACCAATTATATAAAAAGAAGGGTGGGTATTGATGTTGTTTTGGACACCTATCCCAAAATTGGTTGGGTAAAACGATTAAAATAATTTGGTATTTTTTCTTTATTCTAATCAATTTTTAACCCGACTTAATATCTTCTTAATCACATTTAAGGGAGCATATCTTCTAAGTCTCATCCAGCGCTCATATTTCTGGTTCTTCTCATCCACTTCTTTTTCAATTTCTGATGCTAAAAGACGAAATTTTTCGTGTGAAATATTTTGACTAAAAGAATTATTAGGGCTTTGATGGTTATACAATGACACATCAAAATCCATAGGAATCATTCCTATAGCTTTGCATTCTTCAAAAGCCACAGTTCCAATATATGGAGTAAAAATACTATAAGTTGCATACCCTTTAATTTTCTTAATAGCCCAAAGCGTATCTTTTAAACTATCTTCTGTTTCTTGAGGAAAGCCTACCATAAAAAAAGTCATAACGTGTATGCCTGCTTTATAAATTCTATGTGCTGTATTAATTGCCTCTTCAATCGTAATATGTTTATTAATCTCTTTAAGAATTTTATTATTTCCTGACTCAATACCAATTTTAATCAAATCACACCCTGCTTTTTTCATTGCTAATAAAACTTCATCATCAAGTAATTTGACATGAATTTCGCAACTCCAGAATAAACCCTTGCATTTCGTTTCAATAGCTTTACAAAGCTCAAGAAGATAACTTTTTGTAACACCAAAAGTATCGTCATCGAAGTTAATATATTTACTTCCCAAATCACGTAAAAAAAGAATTTCATTTATTACATGATCTATGGGTCTAAATCTCACTTTTCTAGACCAAATTGCATGCGATCCACAAAAAGTACAATTAAAAGGACAACCTCTAGTTGCAAAAACACTGCGAAAAGCATTTATTGGATAAAAGTTAAAATCCTTTAGTATTTTCCTGACATTTAAATATGGATTAGGCAATTCAATTAAATCTGGGATATAGGGTCTTTCGCT
>PHDH01000054.1 GCA_002840935.1 Bacteroidetes bacterium HGW-Bacteroidetes-21
TAACTTGCCATTGATTTTCAGTTAGGTTGGTTGAATAATTTTTCATGTTTTATTGAATTAATTGGTTGTTAATCATAAAGATATGATTATTATTCCAATCAACCAACTGAATATCATATAGTTATCAACAAGCTTCTTTAAATAATATCCTTTTATAAAAAATCAAAACAGTTTCTAAGAATTAATTAAAAAAATCAAAGTAATTTAAACAAAACTACTTGACACTAATCTTTTGACCGAAAATCACGCCACTAAAACCTCGGCTCAAAACTCATAGATCTCAATACAGGTTGATTAAATCACTTAAACATTACCCAGTTCTCAATGATTTTTTTTCCCCAGGCAGTCAATACAGACTCAGGGTGGAATTGCACTCCCCATATTGGATATTCCTTATGCCGAACCGCAATGATTTCGCCATTTGATTCAACGGCAGTTATCTCAAGACAATCTGGAAAATTATCTGGAGATACAACCCAGGAATGGTAATGCCCAGTTTCGAATACTTCGGGCAAATTTTTAAAAAGAAGTTCCTGCTTATCAATAACACGTGTTTCCCGAACTATCCCATGCCATACCTCGGGCAAATTTTTCAGTTTGCCCCCAAAGGCTTCCACTATTGCCTGATGGCCTAGACATACTCCCAGAATAGGGGTACTGCGCCCTAAAGTCAAAACAACATCTTTTAATAATGGAATCTCTGACGGCATGCCTGGACCAGGAGAAATAACTATTTTGTTAAACTTGTTAAGCTCTTTTACACTTACTACATCATTACGAAAGACAACAACCTCAGAAGCCAATGGCTCGATATAATGAAAGAGATTCCAGGTAAATGAATCGTAGTTGTCGATGATGGCAATGCGCATTTGTTTAAGCCGTATTTTTTTTACAAATTTGGGAAAATATTAAAGCAAACATATATGAAAAAGGTAATTTTTACAGAAAATGCACCAAAAGCTGTCGGACCATACAGTCAGGCGATTGAAGCTAATGGTATGCTTTTCGTTTCAGGACAACTGGGAATAAATCCGGCTACCGGAGTCATGGCAGAAGGCATTGAAGCCCAGACAACACAGGTATTGACAAATATGAAAGCGATACTCGAAGCAGCTGGATACAGCATGCAGCATGTAGTTAAATGCACATGTTTACTGAAAGACATGAATGATTTTAAAGCCATGAATGGTATCTATGCTGAGTTTTTTACTCAAGAACCACCTGCTCGTGCCGCCTATGGAGTAGCCAGATTACCACTGGACGGAATGATAGAAATTGAAGCCATCGCAGTGAAATAAAAAAAGCGGCATATGCCGCTTTTTTTATACAATATTGTTTTCGATTTATTCAGAATAAACTTCGAAATCGAATTCAGCAGATATTTCGCGATAGATTTTCGCTTTTGCTCTGAATGTACCAATTTCTTTAATGTTTTCCTGATCGAAAATAGTAATATTTCTGCGATCTACTAAGATACCATCTTTTTCCAAAGCTTCGGCAATCTGAATTGTATTAACAGATCCAAAGATTTTTCCGGTGGTACTGGTTTTAGCAGCAATACGTACCAGTTTATTTTCAAGTTTCTTAGCCTGTGCAGCAGCATCGGCTTTGAGTTTTTCTTCTTTATGGGCTCTTTGCTTAGTATTCTCAGCATGTACTTTTTTTGCCGAAACTGTAGCAATTACTGCCATTCCTTTAGGAACAAGAAAATTACGAGCGTAACCGTCTTTAACTTTCACTAAGTCATCTTTGTGACCCAGATTCTGAATATCCTGTTTTAAAATAATTTCCATACAACAGCCTCCTATTTAAGTAAATCAGCCATATAAGGCAATAAAGCAAGATGACGGGCTCTTTTAACAGCCATAGATACTTTTCTCTGATACTTCAGAGAAGTTCCTGTAACTCTTCTGGGCAATAACTTACCCTGTTCGTTCAGAAATTTCTTTAAAAAGTTAGGATCTTTATAATCAATAAATTTAATCCTGCTCTTTTTAAAGCGGCAATACTTTTTCTTTCTAACCTCAAACGACGGAGGTGTTAAGAAGCGAATGTCTTTGTCAACTGCCATAATTAAGCCTCCTTCTTTTCGTTTTGTTTGTTACGTTTTTTCTGCGCATATTCGATTGCATGTTTATCCATACTAACAGTCAGAAAACGAATAATTCTTTCGTCATGTTTTAAATCTAACTCTAATTTCTGGATAAAAGAGGTGTCGACTTTAAACTCAAGTAAATTGTAAAAGCCGGTGGTTTTTTTCTGAATGGGATAAGCTAATTTTTTCAGACCCCAATCTTCTTCATGAACAACTGACCCGCTGTTGTCCGTAATAAGTTTTTTAAACTTCTGTACCGTTTCCTTCATCTGGGCCTCAGATAAAACGGGAGTTACAATGAAAACGGTTTCGTACTGATTTAACATAAAATTTAGATTTTTTTAAGGCTGCAAAGATAAGTAAATTTCTTAAACATCATCACTATAAGCGTCTTTTTTATCAAAAAAACGATAAAAAATGCCCTTTCATTTCTATTGCTCTAAAACGGGTTGATCTGTTGGTCTAACGGCTTTTCTAAAATTATTAATCCTGTAACTCAGCCCAATAGAGAAAACGGGCGCATCGGGGATGACAGATATTTCGGAGTAAAATCCTTCACCATTAGTGGTAATGCGATATTGTCCGGTTTTAAAAATATTCATTGCCTGCAATGAAACTACGAGACTACGTTTAAAGAACTCTTGTTTCAGACTGAGATTGGCCATATACATAGGCATTAATTCGCCCTGCGTATCCAACGATTTTGCATTATAGTTGCCACTTAGCTGCAACTTAGTTGAAGATCCAATCTGAAAAATGGCCATGAGCTGAGCGTTCCAGGTCATCACCGAATTACTGACATTATATCCTGCCACATTTCCGTTAATAGAATATTTATAAAGATTAAAAACCGGACTTAACTTGCACCATTTCCCAATATCAACAGATGGTGACAATTCAAATCCCATTGCTTCATCATTATCCAGATTTGAAAAGGTTAAAAGTATCATGCGGTTATCCAGTAAATCCTCTGTTCTTTGCATCAAATCATGCGTAAGTCGATAATAGGCCGAAAAAGACAGACTCCCTTTTTTAAATCTTTTTTGATAGTTTAGTTCATAGGAATCAGTAAATTCGGGCTTTAAAGAAGGATTACCCCGGCTAATATAATATGAATCGGAATAATCGGGAAAAGGGTTCAACCAATAATCCTGTGGACGGGATATTCTTCGACTATAGCTTGCCATAATCTGGTGATCTTTTGGCAACTGCCGACTGATATGAACTGTAGGATATATTTGCAAATCCTCAAAAGCATAGTTAATCTGCATGGTCTTTTGAAACAGCGATCTTTTTACATATTCCCCTCTGACACCTAACTGGTAATCAAACCCTTTAATTTTTGACGAAAAAACTGTGTACATATTATATATATTGCGTGAAAAATCCATTGAATTGGTATAATCGGCATTCGGCAACCATTCGTTTCCCAAAAAATCATTATAAACAAAGTCGACTGTTTTGCTGTAGACCAGCATTTGAGCCCCGGCTTCCAGATTCGAATGATCGTTTATCGCTTTCGAGTAATCGGCTTTAAGCCTAAAATCGTTTCTGTGATTCGAATTATCCGTTTTCATTAATGCTGGTGAATTATCTGCAATCTGGTATAAATTATCAGTATAATATTCGCTAAAGAACTGTTTCACACCACCATTAGTATGAGCAAACACAAGCTCAGCGGACAACCTATCTCCTTCCTTTTTGAAATTATGAGTAAAATTCATGGATCCCGAATAATAGGCTAAATCAAAATCCATATCATCATCCGTTACTTTAAAAAATTCGGAAGAATAAGGCATGGTGAAGTTATAAATTCGGGAGGCAATGGTTCGTTTAAGTAGAAATCTTCCACCTGTCAGGTTCATACCCAGCGTAGTTTTGTCAGAAAGAGCATAATCTGCTCCAAGGTTCACCGTTCTGCTTTTCCTTTTAAAATCATGATCAGAATTACTATTGTAACGATACAATGTGTCATTAACCCTAATAACCCGATCAATTAAATTGGTATTCGGATGACTCATGTTGGAATAATCAAGATTCGCAAAAAGATTGAATTTATTGATTCTGTAATTAAAATAGCCATTGGCCGAAGACCTGTCCTTTGTCCCGAGACTGGTATTGATTAATGCATTAATCCCATCAGATTTTTCCTTCTTTGTTACAATATTAATAATTCCACTGGTTCCATCCGGATCGTACTTCGCCGAAGGGTTAGTAATAATTTCAATATTCTCTATGCTTGAAGCCGGAATCTGACGCAATGCATCACTACCCTGCAGAACAGAAGGGCGACCATCAATCTGCACAATAAAGTTGCTGCTTCCCCTAATGCTAATATTCCCATTAATATCACTTTGAACAGTAGATGAACTTTGAAGAATATCTGCAGCTGAGCCTTGCGTAGCCTGCAAATTCTTATCTACATTAACAACTCGCTTATCCATTTTAAATTCCACTTGAGACTTTTCTGATGCAACCTCAACTTCATCAAGTTTATTCACGGACCTTTCGAGCATAATCAATCCCAGATCAGACAGTTTATTCTCCTGATTTAAAGTAATTACTTCAGACAACTTGTTTTTATACCCTACGAACTGAATTTTAACCATATAAGTTCCTTTGGGCACTTTAAAAAACTCAAAGCTACCGTTCTGATTACTTATAGTCCCCGCAACAAAAGAAGAGTCTCCAGCATTCAACAAAATAACACTGGCAAATTCTACTGGCATTCGGGTCGTATTATCCGCTATACTTCCTACAATTTTTCCTGCATATAAAATTTCCTCTGCATGCAGGGATAAACAAAATAATGCCAGAAAAACTGTTACAAATGTTTTCATAATCGTCAATTTAAAACAAATGTATTATGGCAAGGCCCTGTATGCAAATACACTATACCTTACATATGAAGTAGTCGACGAATGTCCTAAGTCGATATACGTAAAAGGAAGGCCGATGAAAACAATCGACGAACAGGCCTTACTTCCCTTCAACTTACCGAATCACGTCACAACTTAAATTTTCGAAGCGACACCCAAAGACCCAATAAAAGGCTCAACCCCAAACATTAACATGCATTAGTTTTTTCACAATACAAATCTTTAATGAGCATTAGTAATTTAGCAGGATTAAATATCAGGGAAAAAATATTTTCCTCTCTTATTTTTTTTAATTGTCAGAAAGAAATTTCTTTTTATCTTTATCGCATTAATTATTAAAATGATATTCTATGAAAATTCAAATCCAACCTGATTCAATTAACTGGGAAGAAGTAAAAGTTAAACTCGAAACAAAATTCCCTGAATACAAAGTTAAAACCAGAACAAAAGGTTTTTTGATTGTCGCAAAAAGCGGTACCATTGGCACAAATGTTCTTGTCAGAAAAAAAGCTATTCAGGTAGCTGGAAATTTCCCTACTATGGGAGGTTCAATGATTTTTGTATTATCGATTTTATTACTCGGCGTTTTGATCCCGATAATAATTTACTTTGCTGCTTTCCATTCCAAAATGAAAAAACTGGAAACAGAAGTAGGAGAATATCTAAAACAAGAATATGCTGCTGTAGTCATTAATAAATAATACAAAAGAAGCCGGTTAATCTGGCTTCTTTTTTTTATAGTTTTTACATTTTTTCTTTTTGCACTTTCCTAAGGGTTTTTCGCACTGACAATAGCTGTCTTTTATTTTTTTAGACATAGAATAATTTATTATACAAATTTATACCTTTTTAGAACTAATCAAGATACAGTATTGGTTAAACTATGTTTAAACTCTACTCTAAAAGCATCTATCCAATAGAACTAAATCCAGTTGATTTCCCTAACGAAAAAGCTGGGAACAACAAAACAGGTATCCATGATTTGTTAATCATCTGGTGAGCATAACTGCCCAGCAATAAATTCGATGCACTTTTCTCCTGCTCAGTCATGATGGAAATAAGATCAGCGTCAATAGAACGGGCGTAATCGAGGGTTAAATCAGTGGGATTATCGCCAATGAAATGGTTAATTTTATAAGCTACGTTATTAGCATCTAGCGATGAAGCAACTTGCAAAGCATATTGATTTAACTTATTCGCAATTGTTTTCGACTTAGATTTGCAAACGGTAATAATATGAATTTCGGCATTAAACAACTTAGCCAAATGAGTTGTATAGGGCACTTTCTCTCTTGTTTCAGGAGTAATATCCAAAGGCAATACAATTTTCTTAATTGTTTTTGGGATAATGTTCTTTCTAACGGCTATAACAGGTTTACGTGAATGAGAGATGATTCTATACGCGTTCCCTCCAATAAATAATTCTTCAAAGCCCGATTCACCATGCGTTGAAAGAACTACCATCGAATCGTCATATTCATCTGTCAGCGCAGCAATTTCTGTATAAATTTTACCTTCTAATATTTTAGAAGTCATCGTACATTTCAAATTACCTTTATCCCTGCAAATCTGCAGTATTTCTTGAAACTTACCTTCAGCCAGTTTTCGATCTTTTTCCAACGATTTTGTTGTAGTATTCTCATTTTTCACAACAATATTTACCATTTGCACATTGGCTCGGTTTTTTCCAGCCAGCATTAAAGCGAAATCCAGTCCGTTTAATGATTCTCTGGAAAAGTCGATAGGAACAATAATTGTTTTCATAACTTCATTTTTTTAAAATTTACCTGACGAACTATTTTAGAATTATTTTTTGTGAAGTCCGTACTTTAAGTAAAGATCGCTCATTTAAATTCGGAATGCCATTATTTAGTTTAAAAAGAAGTTAATAGTTCACAATAATTAACAGCAAGATTTAAAAATACTTTGGTTAATCGAAGCCTGAAGCCAATTTCAACCCAATAAAAGAATCAGCGGATTGGCATTATCAATGAGACCAATATAGTAACCGACATTAGTTTCTGATTTTAATATGTAAGTATATTACTTCATAAAAAAAAGGTCCGGGTGAACCTAATGACTTTATAGAATATTCAAATTAACCGCTTATTCATGAAAGCTCTTCCAGAACCAGACTTGAGATATTTCTCAAAGAAGAACGCTTTATATTTGTCAGTAAATGTAATACAGGTTATAAGTTCTACGGGCAATTTGCCTTTGGTTGACTTAACATATCCATTATTATGTCTCAGTATTCGCTCTTCAAGATTTCCTGTACAACCGGTGTAATGTGAATTATCACTGCATTTCAAAATGTAAACATAGGTCATATCCATTATTGTTAGGTGGACGTGTCCGCCGAAGCTCGCTAGCTCAGCGATATTAAAAAACTAAGCTCGCCTTCGCAAATTTTATCAATTTGCTTCGGCGAGCGAAGGTGGAGTATATCGGAGTCGAACCGATGACCCCTTGCCTGCCAGGCATTTTACCCGTTAATGCATGTTTCTTCATGTAGTTGTATTACATATATATAATAAATATTTCTTTATCGATATTTGTATGTTTTTACTCCTAATTATTGATAATGTTTAAACCATGTTTAAACCAATATTGTAATATATTCGTTATATTTGTAGTCATAAAATCATAAATGTTTAAACCAAAGATAGTATGAGTTCCATTAAAATCCAACTTTATACGTCAAAAACTTTAAAAAATGGCGAGCATCCGATAATGCTGCGAATTATTAAAGACCGCAGACCTAAATACGTTTCGATGGGCATAAGCTGCTCAAAAGAGTTGTGGGATGATACCAATAATCTCCCAAAACGCAAACACCCTCTTTATAAAGAAATAATAATGATGCTTGAGAAGAAGCGTTCAGATGCACTCAAAACGGTTTATGCAATGGAAACTAAGGATGATGGGTATTCGTCAGAAGAAGTACAGAAAAAGATAATTAAAAAGAAACGATCAGGATCTGCAAGTGTATTTAACTACTTTGATGAAACCATTACCCGTTTAAAAAATACCGGTCGGGTGGGATATGCGGAAGTATTTACCAATACAAAAAACAGTCTTAAAACATTCAGGAAGAATCGTGACTTTCTTTTTACTGATATTACATACAGTTTTCTAGTACATTATGAAGAAAGCTTTCTCGAAAGAGGTGTGCAATTAAACTCCATCTTTGTTTTTATGCGGACTTTTAAAACGCTGATCAATAATGCAAAAAAAGATGAAATCGTTTCAGAGTCTTTCAACCCTTTTAAGGATTTCAGTTTTTCAAAGTATCGCCGAATTAAAACAAAAAAGCGTACCATCTCTAAAGATGATATAAAGAAAATTGAAGCTAAAAAGTTGGAATCAGGTTCAAGTCTGTTGCACTCAAGAAATATATTTCTCTTTAGTTACTACTGTCGCGGGATAACCTTTATTGATATTGCAAACCTAAAATGGTCAAATATTCAAAATAACCGTCTGATATATACACGTAAGAAAACAAATGAACTATTCAACATGGCAATTCTTGAACCTGCACAAAAAATCCTGAAATTTTATAAAAGCAAAAATAAGGACAATGGAAACCCATATATCTTTCCAATATTAAACGAGACTCACGATACAGATAGCAGTAAAGATAATCGCATTAAAAAGATAATCACCAGAACAAACAAAGACCTTAAAGCGATTGCAAAGTTAGCAGAGGTAAATGAACACATAACAACATATGTTGCCCGCCATACATATGCAACAGTTCTTAAAAAAAGCGGCATTTCTACTTCACTTATAAGTGAAATGATGGGACACGATTCAGAAAAAACGACCCAGATTTATCTTGACAGTTTTGAAAATTCAGTGCTTGACGAAGCGAATAAAAGTATACTTTAAATATTTCTTAAGAAATGTACCTGTTTACGTTCTTGTTTTCTTCATTTTGCACTTAGTCTGCACTTTCCGAAACAACGTATAATTTTTCTTATTAACAGTCATGAATAATCTATCAAATCGTAATTTATTGTATTTGAATTAATCAACCTTATACTCATATGAAAGAAATTAGATTGTTAATAAAAATCGATCGTTATTAATTGATATTTAAACGGTTCAGGGAATCGAACCTTAGTTGAAAATTATTGAATTTAACGTCAAATGCACCGGCGTTTTTTTAAATATTCCTTAAGAGCAGTGCAAAATGTGGAAAAACGTGTAATCTTAATCATTGTCACAGTGAACATTATCGTGTTTATCTTTGTACAAATATTTTCAATTATGCCAGCCAAAGTAACAACCTTAAAACAACTTGCCATTGAATATTGTGTCTGCCGTAATACTTTCCGTAAATGGATCAAACCAATTGAAAAACAATTAAAGCTCACCAGGCAACCATTAAGAGAATGGCAGGTGAAAATGATTTTTGAGTTTTTGGATATGCCGTGATGCGTTATTTAATCAATATCTTCAGGTACATCTTCATTATTAATCTTAATTGAATTCATTATATCAATTATGTCATTTGATCTGTATGGATAATAGTCATTTGTATCAACTCCTATATCCAAACTTCTGCCAACCGATGGAAGGTTTCCATGAGAGTGTCCGTAAAGATGGATACTACCTAACGACCAACCATTCCATGTCCTGAGTGCATAATGGCACAGTACAAATCGTGTTTCATCGACAATAATTTCAGTGCCAAATTCAAATACCTTTGTGAACAGAGATTGAAGCTTTGTTCTTTTTCGAATTTCTTTGTCGTGATTACCAAGTATAAGATAAATATCTTTGCAATTGATTCTGTTTCTGAACCATTCTACGTTTCGGTCTCCCCAGGCAAAATCTCCTAAATGAAATAGAATATCATCTTCAGAAACTTTTTCGTTTATATTATTGACTAATGCATCATCCATAGATTCTATGGTATCAAAATTTCGAAAGCCACTTTTCCATTTTGAAATAGATTGGCCCACAATATTTGGATGATGATAATGGGTATCTGCTGTAAAAAAGATTGTCTGATTAGAAAACTTAAGGGTTTGCATAATTATTTACTCTTTTTAGATTTCATTATCAACTTCAATTTTTATAGGATATGGCTTTTATTTCAATGAATATTTGTTAGTAATACTTTGCAAATGTATACAAACATAAAAAATATTCAAAAATATTTCACACGATATTTCAGGACGACACAAATAATTAAAATTCAAAAAAAAGGGAAACCAGACCCAATACAATTAGTAAAATACCTGTAATAAGTTTTTCGTGATGTTCAAGAAAATGCGAACGGATATTCCGGACTCCTTTCATTCCCAGAAAGACAAGCAGTAGCATCAGAAGCACAGTTGAAAAAATATATACCAGAGATACAATAAAAATACCTGTCCAGCCCATTAATGCTGCTTGAAAATAATATGCTTCAATCTCAATACATGGTGTAAGAAACATTGCCAAACTCAAACTTAACAGCAAGGCACGACGAGATGATTTTTTGTTGTCTGACCGAATATTATCGTGACTATGACTGTGCGAGTGACCATGACGTAATCTGTCGATCAGTATATAAATCATCCCAATTAAAATAAGAATGCCAGGTGCAGCGTATCTGACAATAAGTTCATATGTCCCCGATAGCTTTATGCCAACGAAGCCCACAATTATTCCAATAAGAATGGTGCTGAGCGTATGGGCAAATCCGGTGATCAGCGTTGCTGTCATTGTTTCCTTCGATGACCACTTTTCTGTTTTTCCAATGGCTATTATGGGTATCCAGTGGTTCGGTATTGCGGCATGTATTATACTTAATATCATGCTGCCGATTAATATCTGGTACATAGTTTTATTTTATTGAAATAATCAGGTATACTTTGAAAAAGAACAAGCGCGCAATACCCTTACATTTATCAACTTTTAATCCCGAATTTTCGAGACTTTTGCTGATTGAACGATAGGGGATGTCAGCGATATAAAGTTTACCGTCTGGCTTTAGGACTCTTCTTAACTCTGACATTGCCTTTGACCAGTCTTTCACATGGTGAAGCATGAGGCTTGATGTCACAATATCGAATTCGTTGTCGCTATATGGCAATGATGTGACATCAGCTGCTTCGATTCTGACTTTGTCTGAAACGCTTTCCAGAATAGCATTTTCAATGGCCTGTTCTTTTTCGTTGGAATATTCAAAAGTTCCTATCCAATGATCAGCCCCAATTACCGACCCGGTAGTTATTTTTTTTGCCAGTCCAATTGCCAGCAAACCACGACCACATCCGATATCAAGAATCTTTTCGGTTCCGTTCAACTCCATTTCTTTGATTATCTTATCCCTCATCTTCAATTTTCCGGTTCCGCTACTCCATTTGCCTGTAATTATTAATACAACTGACAATAAAATTACAACTGAAGAGACAACAGTGATTATTGAATTTGTTCGTGGGTCTGCATTACTAAACCACATTGTCCAGATTATTGCAAAAATGCCGACCAGCGACAAAAACGTCATGATAATGATGAGATTCTTCATCTCCTGTCCATAAAAAGGTTTTTTATTTTTCATAGCTTTTACTTTTTTCAATTAGAAAATATACTCCTGCGTTAATTACTCCTTCTGCTTTAAGTTCAAACCCGCTTTGCCCGAATAGTTTTTTCCAGCCCTTTTCATTGGTAAGACTGAGGCAGGCCAGGTTAAATACTGAGAATGTTGCCCAACCCGGCACAAAAACAACTAGAAGAAACCGGCTGCCGGGTTTAAGAACCCTGTATGTCTCCTTAAGGGCGACAAGTTTGTTCTTTCCGAGATGATCCATCATATATGTACTGATAGCTGCATCATATGTGTCATTCGCAGAAGGGATCTCGGTTACATCGCATGGAAGTATTTCAACCCTGTTTTCAATTCCCGCTATCCTGATATTCCTTTCAAACAATGCCCTTCCACCGTTTTCGATATAATCAGAATCAAATCTGTCAAGTGCAGTAATACGAATCTTCTGCATAACCTTAGCTAATTCGAGAGTTGTCCTTCCTGAACCACAACCAACATCTAGCACATTACCCTCAGGATTTGCCATTAGATCAACCATCGGCAAAGTCATAAAACTGTTACTTTTTGAAGCTCTGAGAACAAAATTTCCTGCAAAAAGATTCAGAGAAATCAGAAATAGTACAAGCGATACGAGTATCAGAGATGGATTGAAAAGATAAACCCAGATGCATGCTACGAGAAAAACAAGACCAGTGATCCAAAACATATTCATCCATCCGAACGACCAACCGAAGTAATAACGGCCTTCCATTTTTCTCAGTTTTCTTTTTTCGAAAAGAATGTATTTCAGCCTCTGTGGTGTAATCAGGTACGCCGATATCAACACCAACCCTGCAATTACAAGATGAGCAAGTGCTATTAGCAAAACAACACCTGACAACCCATCCATTTGCGGAAGATGGATATACAGCATAACAGCTACAATAATTCCGGCAATCCCCACTACCCATGGGTGACCGTGCCCTTTACCTTTTGTCTTTTTGTTTTTCATATTACAATTTTATGTGCAACAATAGATGGAACACCAAAAATTGGTATTCGCCAATACAAAAGGTTAATCAGGTCTATTTTAATGGAATGAGAATCTCCCTTACAATTTGCTCAGATGGTCGGTCAGCGGGGGATGAATCGAAAATTTCGTACCCTGTTATATCTTTCAACTGATATCCTGAACCATCGAGCCAGGAATGTTTAAAATAAATCAGGCTTTTTACAACAGACATCGTATTCCCTTTAACCTTATAAGAAGCATAGGGGCCATGAGGGATTTTCGTTGTGCTAAGTTCACGGGGTATCTGCATGGTTGATGAAACTGTAATGCCCGCCCTATACCTGCATTTTTCAAGGGGTGTAATAAATGGTATATCCAGCAGCATTCCCATAAACTTTGTTTCCTGATTTATCATCATCCTAGCCGAAGCAACCTGCTTAACGTCCCGGAATGCATGCGTAATAGCATCCCGATCGTCAAGTAAAGTCGAAATAAAAGCTACAGTCAAACCGGTAATTGACTTAACACTTATCTCAACTTTATCTTTCCATTCCATAATTTCGGATTCTGAAAAACCTTTGCTCCAAAATTCGGAATGATCCGGGAGATTATTTTTGCAATTCTTGCTATTCGTTTTGCAATTCTTGCGAATATGAGAATGAGGTAAATTTTTGAATTCTTCGGGTGTTATACCATAATAGTTTTTAAAGGCTCTTGAAAAAGTAGAAAGTGAAGCAAATCCGCTGTCTTCTGATAATTCGGAAATACTAAGGTTCGGAAATACTTTCAGAAAATGAGCAATACGCTCCAGTCTGAGTCGAATTACATATTGCTTGGGGGTTTCGCCTGTATGTTCTTTAAAAAGCCTTTGAAAATGAAATGCTGAATAATTTGAAACGGCAGCAAGCTTTTCTAGTGAAAGGTCGGAGTCGAGATTTGAATGAATATAATCAAGACTCATACGAATAGAAGTGTTATGCGATTTGTCGTGTTCTGTATGATGCATACTGCAAAGATAATATGAAGCCGGAAACTATCGTTACCGGCTCCGTTTTTATTAATTGTACGACATCAGTTCTGTTAGTTTCTGTTGGTATTCCTTTTCTGTATCTAAGTATTCCCGAATACTCGTAAAGTAAATATTCAGCTCCATCAGATATTCAATCAGTGATATTTCTCCCTGATTCAGGGCTTTTGCCAAAAGGCTGGTACTGTTTAAAGATGCCAGTATTTGTCCATATTCATTCAGCGTTTTCTGTATTACAACTGATTGGTCGAAAAGTGTTTTAAGTTTATTTCGCAGTATCATCTTATAGTCTGATTCCAATGAGACCAACGAAGCACTATTTGCTCTTGCATATTTTACCTGATTTTTATTCTCCCATAAAGGGATTGACAGGCCTAAACTTACACCCTGGAATTTCTGTCCCGGATTGTTCTCACTCATATATCCGGTTGTAAACTTCGGCAATGACATTGAAGCATTAAGCTTTTCATTCATTCTGCAGATCTCATTCTCCTGCTTAAACCATTGAATGGCAGGTAACGATTCCTCTTTTGTGGAATACCAAATTTCAAAGTCAGCAGGAAGGGTCTTTGAAGAATATACAGTATCATTTAGTAAAACCGGAGCTCCGCCGTTCATTGCGGTAAGCTCTGCAAGACAAGACTGCATTTCAAGTTCCAGCATCTGATATTCCTTTTGAGCAGTCAGTAGATTTAACTTTGATTTGTTGTACTCAAGGATACTGATGTCCCCGGCATCAAATTTTGCTTTATATGACTGAGCTAGTTCCTGAGCATTAATAAGCCATTTTTTGTATTCAACCATTAACTTGTTTCTGTATACTATGTCGATACAAAGAAGGTTAGCTTTAAGAAGAATTTCTCTTTTTTCAGTCTGGAATTTTAATTCGGCCTGATTTTTCTGAATGTCGGCGATCTTGCTTTTATATCCGTATGATGTAGGAAAATCGAATGTTTGCAAAAGACTAAAATCCGTCCTGTTTCCAATAAGGGTGGGATTTCCCCGTAAATAATTGATGCCGAATTCAGGATTTTGCAATTGGATCCCGGTATGACTCCTTATAATATCTGCATCTGCCCTATCTCTCAATGCAGCAATAGTAGTATTATTCTTTTCTATTGATGTCATTACAGCATCAATAGAATTCTGGCTTTTTACCGGTGAACTGATCAAAAAAATCAGAATAGTATAAATAGTTATTGCTTTCATAGTTTTTCATTTTTAAGGATTCCACGATTCTTGAGGATACTGTATACAATCGGAACTACATACATATTTAGCAGCGTTGAAGTGAGCAAACCGCCAAGAATTACTTTTGCCATAGGGCTTTGAATTTCATTTCCAGAAAGATCCCCTTTAAGTGCCAAAGGAATAAGTGCAAGCGCAGCAGTAAGGGCAGTCATTAAAATTGGATTCAATCTATCAATGGAGCCTTTTGTTACCGTATCATACAAAGAAGTACCTTTTTTGTGTAAATTCTGATAATTTGAAATCAGCAGAATTCCATTTCGGGTTGCAATTCCAAAAAGTGTAATAAATCCTATGATAGCAGGAATACTTAATATACCCGAAGTAAAATAGATTGAAAAGACTCCACCAATTAAGGCCAGAGGAAGATTGAGCAAAATAATACCTGCCAGTTTGAAATTCTTGAACTCCTGATATAGCAACAAGAAAATTATAAATATCGCTATGATGGAGGTGAATAAAAGTGTTTGAGAAGCTTTCTCTTCGCTTTCAAATTGCCCTCCGTATACTATTCCATAACCTTCAGGAAGCTTTACTTTATCTCCAATGGCTTCTTTTATATCCTTTACTACACTGCTTATGTCCCGACCAGATACGTTGGCCGAAACAACAATTTTTCGTTGAACATTTTCTCTGCTGATGGAACTTGGGCCGGTTACAGAAACTATATCTGCCACTTCCTCTAATGGGATTTTTTTACCATCATATGTGTCAATCAATGCTGATTTGATACCTTCTATCGTTTCTGTATAATCTTTATCAAGACGTAATACCAGATCAAACCTTCGTTGTCCCTCATAAATGTCTGCAAGTTTTTCCCCGCCAAAAGAAATGTCAATAAATTCGTTGAAACGCTCAATTGTAATTCCGTATTGAGCAAGCATTTCCCTATTGGCTCTGATTTGTATCTGTGGAACATCTATTTGTTGATCTACGTTCACATCCACCAACCCTTCAATACCGGCAACTGCACTTTTTACTTCATTTCCTAACGCAAAAAGTTTATTCAGGTCATTTCCGAATATCTTAATGGCGATATTAGCTCTTGTGCCGGAAAGCATGTGGTCAATTCTGTGTCCGAGCGGCTGGCCAACAGTTGCAGCAATACCGGGCACTCCAGATAGTTTTTTACGGACATCGGCCATGAACTCATCCCTGCTGCGGTCTTTCAATTGAAAATTTACATCAATTTCTGCGCTATTTACTTTTTGAGAATGTTCATCTAATTCGCCTCTGCCGGTTCGCCTTGCAGTACTTACTACTTCGGGTATAGTAAGCAATTCCGTTTCAATCAGGTTTCCAAGAATATTGCTTTCTTCTAAAGAAGTTCCTGGCTTGCAGATTGCAGATAACGTAAGGGAACCTTCGTTAAATTCTGGAAGAAAGCTTCTTCCCATAGTTGAAAAGGCAATTATTGAAACAATAAAAAGACCTAACGAAGAAAAAACAACAATACGTTTATGATTAAGCGACCAGATAAGGGACTTTTCATAATAGTATGATAATTTTCTCACAAGCCACTTTTCCTTTGTGTTCTTAGTTAGGTATTTTTCACCTGTCAGTAGCATGTTACATAACAAAGGAGTAAGTGTCATTGCAACAATAAGAGAGACAAACAATGCAACAATAAAGGAAATCCCTAGAGGTATCAGCATTCGTCCTTCCATACCGGAAAGGAAAAATAATGGCAGAAAAGCCACAATAATAATAAAAGTTGCGTTTAAAATGGATGCCTGAATTTCTTTCAAAGCATCGAACACAACGTTTACATTAGTCTCCCTGTCTTCCTTTGGCTTGGCATAGTTTTGCCGAAGTCGCTTATGGACATTTTCGACATAAATAATGGCATCATCAACAAGGACGCCAATGGCAATTGCCATACCACCCAAGCTCATTGTATTTATGTTCAGTCCGAATAATTTCATTACAAGTATAGCTCCCAGCAAGGATAATGGTATTGCCAATAATGAAATGATGGTTGTTCTGAAACTGCCGAGAAATAAAAAAAGAATAATGACCACAAATATAGCCCCTTCCATTAAAGCATTTTGGACATTATCTACAGAAGTCTCAATAAAATCAGCCTGTCTGAAAATTTTAGTGTCTAATTTCACATCAGGTGGCAATGTTTTTTGAAGGACTGCCAGATTTGCTTCAATTCGTTGAGTCAGATCAAGTGTATTTGTATTTGGTTGTTTTGAAATGGAAATAATAATTGCCGGTTTTCCATTTTCCGAAGCATATCCCATTTTAATAGCACTTCCGATTTTTACTTCAGAAACATCACTTAATCTTACCGGTTTGCCGTTTTTTGTTTTGACAACAGATTTTGCAAGTTCATCAATATCAAAAGTCCTTGCCATTCCCCGAACAACATACTCATTCCCATATTGCCTAATGACTCCACCCGATGAATTTTGGCTGATTCCTTCACAAATTCCGGCAAGTTCATCCATTGAAACGCCATAGTATTTCATTCTTTGTGGATTTGCTAAGACCTGATATTGTTTGTAGTCTCCTCCAATAATTGTTACCTGTGAGACCCCTGTGGTTGCAAGAAGCAATGGCTTTATATTCCAGTCGGCAATAGTTCTTACATCCATCAGACTTGTACTGTCGGCCTGAATTCCGATAAAGAACATTTCTCCCATAACACTAGACTGAGGCGCTAGTGTTGGTTGGCCAACGCCTAAAGGCATTTGAGAAGTTACGGTTATTAGTTTTTCGCTTACAATCTGGCGGGCTTTAAAAATATCAGTTCCCCAATCAAACTCAACCCATACAAATGAAAAACCCTGAGACGATGC
>PHDH01000055.1 GCA_002840935.1 Bacteroidetes bacterium HGW-Bacteroidetes-21
AAAAAAACCTTCAATAAATCTTGGATGCGTTGAAGAATGGGGACTTAAGAAAATTGCTTAGGTCGAACTCACGTTATTTTAATTTAAACGCTAAGGGTAATATCTAGAATTTTAAAATTAACAATATTGACATGGCTCAAAAAATATCAAAGGTTTGACAAGACAATGCGAAAGAACCGCCAATATATTTTTGCATTCGAAATTCATAAGCAATAGTAGAAAGTATAACGTTTAAATTTATCACATGATATTAAATATTTACTTAAAAAAGCTCGAGAAGATTTCAATGCAAAGAGATATGATGCTGAAATTAAAAAGCTCAACTGGATCGTATTGTTAAATCCTAAAGCATTTAATAATGCATTAAGAGGTGGGGTTAATCTTAGTTAAAGCATTTTACAATTTACCCTACCAAATTAGCAAATGGCTTTTTCCCAAATTTTTCTGAAAATTCTTGTATTAATCCTGTTTCTTCTCCTCTGGGATCATCCTTTAGTAGAGGCTTCCAGCAGATAATCAGGTCATGTGAATTGCTTAACTGCCATATGTAACGACCGCCCCTGTGACCTGCGTTTTTACCCTGTCCAAATCTAAGGTATTGGCGCAATCGGCTTCGAAGTGTTGCTGAAACTTTATCGCTTCCAGCTTTTCCTATATATACGACAATGGAATTATCAACCCAGTTTTGTTTTAATTCCTCAACAGAGACGTTCGGGTTTTTGCCTTTAAAGTGGCCTCCGGTACCTTCCGTCAGGAAGTTGACCTTCATTGAAGGATTTAGAACAAGATAAACTCCCATAATGTCAGGAATTGCAGAAAAGTCAGTAAATAAATCACCGATTTTTCTGAATCCGCTAAATCCAGCCTTTTTTATCCCATCAATTGTTTTAAAGTCCATATTTCATTATTGTGTTATTCTATTTTCTCTCCGCAAAACGGGCATAATTTCCAAAGTTTTTCAATCTGACTGAAGCATTTTTTACATAATATCACTTTTTCGACTACTGGTTTTAAAGGCATACTGGTTTTTACTGTATATATTTCTGGAATCTCTTTTAAAAAGCTAGATTCATTCCCCTTTTCAGTAATTAAAAATAATTTATCTTTTGCTCTGGTAATGGCAACATAAAATAAACGACGCTCTTCTTCTAGGAGCAGATCATGATTAGCTTTTTTAATAACTTGAAAAATTCTGTCTTCCATCCAAATATCGGGAAAACCACCTGATCCTTCAGTAAGACCAATTATAAAAACAACTTTGGCTTCAAGTCCCTTAGCCGCATGTATGGTTTTGCCCTGTATCCTAATTCCGGCATTCTTAAAGAAATTGAAATATTCATTAAACATCTTGTTCCTTCTGTAAAGGAAAAAGACATCTTCGTGAGTGAGTCCGGTAGAATAAAGTTCGTTAATTCTTTCTTTACAAAACTCCAGATTTTCTTTGGTATTATTGCCGGAATAGACTACGATTTTGTGCTCAGATTTTTTAGAAGCATGTATCTCTTTTTCAATTTTGTATTTATTGTGCTTTATGACTTCGTTGCTGGCACCAACAATGTTTTGCGTACTACGATAATTGAGGTTCAGTTTTATAACTTTTGATTGATTAAAATGCTTTTCAAAATCAATAATGTAGCTCACATTCGAGCCTCTGAATCCATAAATGCTTTGCCAGTCATCGCCAACACAAAAAAGCTGAGATTTTTCTGTCAGGATTAGCTTAATCATTTCTACCTGTAGATTATTAACGTCCTGAAACTCATCAACTAAAACATATTGATACTTTGCTCTGAATTTATGTGCAATGTCCTCTTGATTTTTGAAAAGTGAAATGCTTTGTAATATCAAATCATTAAAATCGAGGTAGGATTTGTCGGTACAATAGTCAACATATTTTTTAACCAAAGGAATGGCCAGTTCATAAAAGTTTCTGACTCTCTCGTGTTGATCTTTACGAGCATTCTCACTAATTATCGTTAATTCTGTATTCTCAACTTTAATCATGTCAGTAATACGCATAACCTGAGTAACAAAATCCCTGACATCCTCATGACAACTATTAAATTCTTCTATGTATGATAATGATACTGTGGCGTGATAGTCTGATCGTAAGCGGTTCTTTACAATTGAATCCAAGGTGTGATTAAACAATGCAGAATCGTTGGTCATCTTTTCATAAGTCTTAACATAAAGGAGACCTCCTTTTTCCATTTGCTCTTCTTTGTCCTTAGTAGGATAACTTTTGTCGCTTATGTGTTCAATATATAAGTTTGCATCGGGAATATAAAAGTCAGGGCGAAAATTGAAGTCTTTTACGTTAATATCGGGTTCGTATTCAAAACGAATGCTATGTCTGTAAAACCAGTCGGCAATAAACTGTTCTGACTTTGAACGAACTCTGGTGCCGTTTAAAGTAGTATAAAACTTGCCATCTTTATGTAAATCAACACGTTTTTCACTGTTTATATGTATCTTGTCAACAAAGTAATCTAAAATATATCTTTTTAATCTCAGCAAAAAATCCTTGTCTTCGCAAAGTTCAATTAGTAGTTTGTGAAAAACGTCGAAGATTGTTTCAGGTGCAACACATTTTGCAAATTCATCTTCTTCGCTTTTCTTTTCATCTCCAATGATTCTGAATTTATTATCAAATTCATTTACTCCGAAGTTGCGTAATGTATTGTAACAGAAGCTGTGAAAGGTTCTTACGGTTAGTCCATCTATCCATTTTATTTTTTTCTGATACTGAACTCTGATTTTATCTTTCTCTTCCTTTTTTAGGTACTTATTAGAAATTGTTTTTTCGTATTCTCCGGAATTATCAGCCGAGATAATCAATCGGTCAATCATTTCGTTGGTAGCATTCTTTGTAAATGTAATAGCAAGTATTTGCGACGGACTTACACCTTTTTCCTCTATCAGGTATATTAACTTCTGTAAAAGCGTTTTCGTTTTTCCCGAACCGGCACCAGCAAGAACAAGCAGTCTTTTTTCATCGCTTACTACAGCTTCACGCTGCATTTCGTTTAAAGAACTTAAGTCGGTTTTAGTTTCCATAGAGCTATCATTTAATATTTCTAACGAATTCACAAAATTCAATTATTTTTTCGTCTTTAAGCAAATCGCTCCATTTCAGAACAAAAGAAGATTTATCATCTTTATTAATTTCTTCTTTTTCAAATATTTTCTTGCTTTTAAGAGTATTGACAAAATCGATATATTCGTCTTTTTTAAGTATTAAAGATAAGTTTCCCTCTCTAATCTTACCGGTTAACCATAAAAGATTATCAATTTTATTATAGTCATTTATTCTACTATTCGATTTGAAAATGTTAATGGCATTGATATAATTCTTTATATTTTCAATACTTTTCATAGTGATTTTAACATTTGTAAAATACAATTTGAAAATTTTCGGTAATACCTTTCTGGCTAAATTATCATAAATAGGGAATTTGAAATTTGTTTGAAAATACGCGTATTTGCTTATCAATGAAATTGCTTTACCGTATTCTTCTCCATCCTTTTTTATTCCGTAATTATCATTAAAAAGACTTAAAATAATCTCATTCGAAGGGCTTTCAGCAAATTCAATAAAAGCTGTTTCTACTTTTTTTTCATTATTACCATATAACTCCCAAATTTTATTTGCTATATCTTCGATTCCGAAATAGCGTTTATTCATTTGAGTGGAGTAGTAGCTATCAATAATTGTTAACCTAGAGATTATTGCATGAATATCATAGTTCTTTGAAGTTAATTCAAAAATCTTTTTTATAATCTTTTTATCGTGAAAATATTTTTTTTCATCTTCCAGTATGCTTTTTGCCAAATCGGCATAATAGATTAAGTCTTTCATAATTTCCCCAATTTTAAATAGTCATTTAAAACACAATTAAATTCATTTACTTCTGCGAGTCCAGCATATTTCTTATTAATAGCATACATATTCTCAAGAGATAGGAATTTTCTATGATGCGTAATATAATCATCAATTGATTTTTCCTTTTTTCGCGTAAGAGCAATTTTTTCAATATGTGCTAATTTATATCCCTCATCAATTTCATTAATTCTTATTTCTTTATTAGAACTCATTTCTTTTGTAAGACCGTTTTTTCTACTCTCTTTATCATATACAAAACTTATTGGAAACTGTTTAGATGATATTAAATCCTTAATTGTATTTTTTGTGTGAATGGATTCAGGTTTTAAAACTAACTTACAAAATACCCAAAATGCTGGAGTATTGTCAGTAGTTCTTATCTCTCTATCAAAACTATTATCAATTAAAGACCATCTTGCCGAACTGCTGCTTCTATAGAATAAAGGCAAATCCTTGTCATTAATCCAATCTTCTAAAATACTTTTCCAAGATTCTATTTGAAACTTAGTAGGAATAATAATTCCACCTTTAGATTTGAGCAAATCTTCAATTATTGATTTGAAATGCTTATTCATGCTATTGATGTTTTATTGTTTCAATAAGTCTTTGAAGCTCGGCATCCTTATAAAACCTGTTTATCTGCTTAGCAATTATAACAGGTATCCCATTTAATGTTTGTGATGTTTCTCCTATTTCAAATGGCAAATCCATCCATTTACGAATTTCATTACCATTTTTATCTTTGGTTTTATTATAACCAGTTAGTTCTGCGGCCAGTTTATTACAAATAACAATAATTTTTGGATTAAGACCCTCTAAGATTTTTTTTGATATCATTAATTGCTCGTAAATGAAAGAACAACCGTTGTTCTCATCATCTTTAATTACATTTATAACTTCCGCTTGACTTCCCCTGTAAAACAACAAATCAAAATGCGTCCAATTATTGGTTTTGCCAACTCCTTCAGAAATTGTATAAAACTTTCCAAAGTATTTGTCATTGCAATGAGAAACCTTGTATGTATCCATTACCCCTTTATACTTTATCTCTTCAATGTTTATGTTTTTTCTAATTGATGGATTTAATCCAATAAATAACAAGTCTTTTGATACTACTGAGATTGGAGTTAAGGGACTATTTTTGGCAAAGTAGATGTCCTTGTATTTATTCCATACATTAATAATATCTGTACTAAACGATTCTGATATATTTATCATCTTTCCTATAAGTTTATTATCATTTTCAAATTGTTAATTAGCCCAACCATTAGCCACAACGAAATAACTCAGCCGCAACAAAATATTCTCCAGATAAGCAGGAACTATTTTTGAAATATTTGTCTTATTGTTGTTTATGTACATACACGTTTTACTAAGGTTTAAAATGATCTATCTGTTTAAAACAAAAATTTAAAGCATAATTATTATGGTTGGGATCAATTTCACCATTTGTTACAATTGTTAATTCTTGGAAACAAGTGCCGTTTAGAATTAAGTTTGTAGGACATATTTTGGGCAACTTAAAATCAGAAATTACAGCCCGAAACTCCCTTAGTTGCCTTATAGGAAGTTTGTGTGGATCTTTTTTCTTGGAATCAGGTTTTGGTATAGGATCAATATATTTTGCATCAATAATGTGCATAAGATCATTCTCATAAGGAACAACACATGGAATTTGTATTGAAATGTCAGCTGCATATGTATAATGTGGAATTTTAATACTATGAATATTTACACCGCCACAAACATCATAAATAATATTATCTGTTTCATCCTTTATTACAAACTTTGCCCAGCCTTCATTTTTTTCTGATGGTCCCATTGGAAAATTATTGCCCTTTGCACCAGTACAAACAAAGGCTATTGAATTACCAACATTGCTTAGATCTTTAACGAACCTAACATAGCAATAAAATTCATAAATATAACTTGTTTGTTTGCTTGTCTCTATATGCCCAAAAGGTTCTGAATGGGGTCTTGTATACCACATTGAAATAGTATTCAGATAATCTGACATACTATTTATAGAATTAATAAGTTCATCTCTAGTTGCCATATTTATTGAAATTTATAGGAAGACATTTGTCATCAAAGTATTTGCTATTTCGCCTCTCCTCATCAATGTATTCAGCGATTTCTTTTTGAATATTCGATAATGTGTCTTTTTCTGTTAATCTTTTTTCTGCATTGGTTATCCTATCTGCCTGTTGCTTAATAATAAATATTTGTTGAGATTTAACAGAATTAGCTTCTTTATCAATAGGATTTTGGAATCCAACAACTTCTTTAATGTTAAATTCATTTTCTAATATACTATTTGATTCTGTTAAAAGTTTGGATGGGACTATAATACTGTAGTTTATATAATTTGAAAGCATCTTAAATAGAGCAACATAATCTTTTTTTTGATTTAATAATTCTATTGTGTCAGATTCAGCTGCATAGGCTATAAATGCCCTTTGATGTTCAAAATGCATTGAATTAAACAACCTTCCAAATGCAGTTCTTGTAATAAAGTAATTATGGGTAACAATCACATTAAATTCATATTCACTAATTCTTCCATATTTTCTATTAAAATGCTTATAAGGATTATCGTAATGTTTATAGACTTTAGGTAGTGAGTATGCATAACCCTTTAAATCATTAGGAGTTTTTATTTCGATAATAGAGTCAATAGAATATTTATATCCTTCATTAAATTCATCATTGTCATCAGGAGCTTTTGTCACTATTCCTTGTGCAGAAAAATTACCTTCATTAAGAATTAGCACTTTATCTCCTCTTTTAATTCTTGGCCTTCGTTTCTGTTGTATTACTATATTGATTTCCAAAGATGAAAAATCAATTCTATTATAATAACGAATGTACCAGCTATTCTTTGCCATAATAGAATTTTTTAATTATGAATATTCTTATTCATCTCCACCAACCTTCCAAACCCCATATTCACTTGTACCTGATCGTGGGGGATAATTACATATTTCCATGCTTTGCCGTTGTTTTGTGTAGTGTGGTCGGTTGCGTGTTTGCAGTATTCGAGGGCTGCTAAAGCTTTTTCTTGCACTTCGGCACTTTCCATATCCTTACTGGCTTTGGTTTCTATCATGTAAATAGCGCCCTGGGTTTCGACAACAAAGTCTGGTTCATATTGCTTTGAGTTATGTGCCCAGTAAATGCGGAATTGATTGGGAGCCGGTCGCAGCCACTTTATAACGTCTTTGTCGTTTTCGAGTATAATTGCAAAGTCTTTCTCTGTCTTTGAGTCGAACTTATACGATGCATGGCATGATTTTATAAAACCTGTAAACAAGTATCCCGGGATAAGACTGGATGGGGTTATTGTCTCTGTGTAAAGTTTTATTGAATCCTGGCTGTATTTTGAATAATTGTGATCCAATATTTTTTCAAATGGATACACTATAGGTTCTTCAAAGACTGCATTTTCAAGATAAAAATGCTCCATCATTTGGGTGTAAATATATTGACCTGTCTGGCGTTTGTGATATTGCACAACATTTAAAAGGGCTTTGTCGTCCAGATAGGATCTATACTTTTCGATGGCTTGTTTCGATAAATGAAAAAGCAAATCTGATTGTGAATCATAGTCGACTTCAGGAAAGTTAATGAGTTCATTCACCAAAATGTTTTCGGGGGTATCACTGGAAATTCCCCGGCCTTTACTTTGGATTATTTCCTGTGTGTTGTCTTTTAATGATTGTCTTAGTATTTCTTCGGAAACAGGCTGAAAATTCAAATTACGAACATCCAAATCAAAATGATGAAAACCATGCCGGACATTGCCTGATTGCTGTATTACTATTCGGGGAATTTCAATAATGTTTTCGGCATATTCCTTAATAGTTGCATCAAGAATCTTTTCGGCTTCCTTTATGGTTTCCTCAACAAACAGTTGTTTTTGCTGTTGGTTATCGAACTCCTTTTTCAGGTTTTCAATAATAGTAACTTTTACTTCTGCTTTATTAAGGTCGCTATACGATTTAACTGTTTTACTAACTTTATTAATCACATTTACGATACCTCGTTTAATCTCTAGGTTCCTTTTGGCATATGCCTGTTCTGTGGGATCGTTTATTGTTGCTACATGCTTTTCCTCGGCTTGAATCTTTGCTTCGTAGTTGGTGAATATAGTAACAGCTTCTTTTTTACGTGTTAATTCCTGTTCATCAATTTCAATGATGTTTTCTTTTTTAATAATGGAGTCGGGATGATTTGCTGCATCTATTATTTCCTGAAATCTATCATGCGAAACAATAGTAAGTTTATCGGCTTTTGAGTTTCCGGTTTTATTCCCAAATGGCAATCGCAAACCCCTGCCAATAGTTTGTTCGGTTAGTGTACTCGATGCCGATGCTCTGAGAGGAACTATGGTATACAAATTGGTTACATCCCAGCCTTCTTTCAACATATTTACATGGATTACAATTTCGATTTTATTGTATGGATTCTCCAATGAAAGTAATTGCTGAATGTTTTCTTCCTTCTCGCTTCCTTTTTGATTGGAATGTATTTCGAGAACCTTATCCATGTAATAGCCATCAAAAAAGGTTTTGGATTGTATCAGATTTTTAATCTCTGCTGCATGATTGGTTTCTTTGGCTACAATTAATACGAAAGGTTTTACAGGATTGGTTTTTGTTTCACGGGAATATATATCCAATGCTACTTTAGTATCTTCGTGAATACGAACACCATCTTCAATCTTTATTCTGTCTATTTCTAGTGGATTGCTGTACTGACTAGGATCGAAATTACGCCTGGTGGCAACAGAAGGTTCTTTTACAAATCCATCCTGAATGGCTTTTGCCAATGAGTATTCGTAAACAACATTTTTAAATTTTATACTTTTCCCACTTTTTTCAACCTGAGGTGTTGCTGTAAGTTCGAGACCCAAAACAGGTTTTAACTCGTTAATTACCTGCATACCTCGGTCGGCTCTGTAGTGGTGCGACTCATCCATAAGTATTACAAGATCTTCGAGCTTTGATAAGTAATTAAAATATGACTCGCCCAAATATTCCGACAATCTTTTAATTCTGGGAACAGTTTCGCCTCGGGTTTCGGCATTGATCTTTGAAATATTGAAAATATTTACGTGGACTTCGGAATCAAAAAGACTATTTTGAGAAACCTCATTATAATTATCTCCAGTAATGATACGTGGGGGATTGGTAGCAAATTCGCCGATTCCTTTAAATACATATTTAGGGCTGGTTACATCAGAAAAATCTGCAATAAGTTTATTGTAAATGGTAAGGTTTGGAGCTAAAACAAAGTAGTGTTTAATCTTTTTAGAGAGGTAAAGGTAAGATACAAAAGCTCCCATCAATCGGGTTTTTCCAACGCCGGTTGCCAAAGCAAAGCACAATGAAGTAAAATTTCTTTCGAAATCGACACAAGTAGGGTATAGTTCCCTTACAATTTGCAGTTCGCTTTCAATATCGGCATTGTTAGATAGATTGAGTTTTTCGCTTAGTTTTGATAAAATTTCCAGACTATCCGATTGTGGTTTTCTTAAACTTAGACGATTGCAAATAATATTAACATGCTTATCCATAACGCTATAAATTTAATGATGTTTGTATAGGTTTTTCTTTGTCATTATTATTTGAAACCTCAGAATTGGTTTCGGGTTCTTCTTTTTCGTCAGGTTCCGTTCTGTCGTATGGAACATTTACAATGTTTAGGCTGTAATCTTCTTTGCCAAATTCGCAACGCCCCATGAGTGACTGGGGTATTTTTTTTATGGTAATATTGGGGTAACGATTTTCGCAGGCATCCTGAAATGCTTTGCAGCAAATTAAAAGACTTTCATTGGATTGCATTTCTTCACTTAACTTATCCAGATACTCTACGGTTAAAAAGGTAGTGGTGGTAAAAATATAATCCATTTCGGTTGAACGGCCTTGTTTCCAATAAACATCCTCATCCGGGTTAAAACGAAATCCTTCGTGTTTGGCCATGGCTGCGGCCAACATATCGGCATTGTATTTTTCTTCAATTACCCAATTGTCGTATTTATCTTTTTTAAGAAGGCTTGGTGCAAGGTAATAGTATTTAAAACCGCCTCCGCCTTTCCAATTGGCTGATTCTGTAATTCCTCCCTTATCTTTTCCATCAACCACCATTTTCAAGCGGGGTAGGCAATGGGTATCGCAATGGTCTCCCAACTCTACACCTATCCACTTGCGCCCCATTTTGTGGGCAACGGCTGAAGTGGTTCCAGAGCCGAGGAAGGAGTCTAAAACATAGTCATTTTTATTTGTAGCTATTGTAAGTATTGTTTCAATAAGTTTTTCTGGTTTAGGAGTATCAAAAATATCACTACCAAATAACGCAATTATTTCTTTTTTTGCATCTTGATTATGCCCAGCAAGAGTATGTTTCCATAATGACATGGGCATCATTCCTTGATTAATTTCTACTATAAAATTTTTAAGTGACGGTGTTGAATTTGTACCCTTTGTTCCCCACCAGATTCTATTTTCTCTTTCGTTTTTTTCATGTACCTCTTTAGACATCGCCCAGACTCTGTTTTTTTTAGGCCAAATCATTTCACTTGTGTTTGGTTGCTTTATTGCATAATAAAGATTTGGTCTTTCTTCAGAGTTATATCTACAAGTATAATCCATTGCCTTCCATGGCCCTCTCAAATCATTATCTGGATTTTTATATCTGCCAGTTTGTTCTTCGGTAAAAGGTAGTAAATTACGCTTGAAAGAGTGTGATTTTTTGTAAACTAAAATCTGATCGTGAATATATCCAAAATCTTTTGTGTCAGGTGGAGGAGAATATCTTTTTTCCCAAGCAATTCCACATACAAAATTTTTTCTTCCAAATATTTCATCACAAGCAACTTTTAAATAATGCCCTTCATTGTCATCAATATTTATCCATAGTGAACCATCTTCTGAAAGCAAATTTCTTAATGCTTTAATTCTGGTTGTAATTAAGTTGAGCCAGATTGAATGCTCAAGTCCATCGTCATAGTGAGAAAATGCGCTACCTGTATTATACGGTGGGTCAATATAAATACATTTTATTTTCCCAGCGTAGTCCTGTTCGAGCGCTTTAAGAGCAAGCAAATTGTCTCCATGTATAAGCATGTTTTCGCTCTTAGTATCGCCGTAGCTTTTTTCGGGGTCTTCAATAAGTATCCTGGGTTCCAGTTTTGGCTGGTCGTTTTTTCCTATCCAGGTAAGTTCGAGTTTTTGGGCCATATGTAGTTTTCTCCTTTACATTATACAAACGTTTCGTTTTATTTTACTATTCTTCAATACTATAATAGCATTAACAATAGCATTATTACACTTTTCAAAGTCTTTTCTAATTCTTTCAAATTCACTTTTATATAGTTCATTGTTTTGCTCTATTTCTCTATATGCAGAATCACATAAATGAAAAGCTTCAATAAAGATATGAATTCTCCTGTCAACAGGACATTCGTGACTATATTTTGAGATAAAAGATTCAAGTGGATCAAGCAATTTATTTTTGATTTCTACCTTAGTTTTCTCCGAACTAAAGAAATCAGCGGATTTCATAAGACTTCCAAAGTATTGAACCAACTCATCAGGTGTATTACTGATGAGAATTGGGACTAATTGATTATATATACCTATAAACTTTTCTATACCAACACCCCACCTCTTATTTAAATCATAATTTGATTGATACCATTTTTTATAAAATTCTTTACTATTCTCAAATAAACCTGATAAGTTCTTTAGATTATGAAAATAGTTTAAGTAATTTTCAATATTAGTTTCTTTCTTTCCTTTCCTTTCTTGTACGAATAATTCCAAGTACTCAACATCTTTTATTATGTATACTTTATCGAAATCGATTGTATTAATTTGCATATAATAGTTATTAGTATCAATAGAACATAAAGCTTTCTCAATAATATCATCATACGATTTCATTTGGAATTTTATGCTTTTATTAATTCTTTCAGACCAGGTACAGAGATATTCTTGATTCAATTTCAATCTTCTATAGTTAATACATTTTTTCACATACCATTGAATCAAAAATGTCAATGTTAATATCAACAATGGAATAATGATTGTCCAAACTAATTGTGAAATTCCAAGAAATTCTGGTGTTTTCAACAACTCTGAAAACAACTTAATTATTAATCTTACATTCTCTTCATTCATATTATTTTACATATTTTCTGAAAGCTGAAACAATTTGAAAGACAAAGAACGCATAAACAATGCGGTAAAATAAATCAATTCCGTAGAGCCAACCTGAAAAGGTTTTTCCTTCGCCAAAAATATCGCTTAGTTTGTGAACAGGGTTTAATATTTGAATGATTGCCTTTTTTTGCAACCATATCTCAGAAAATGTAGTTTGAATATCATTAACTTTAAATGATAATGAGAATTCTAATAAAGGGCTATAGATTAGAATGAGCATTGTGCCGAAAAATATTGTTAAAGCAATTAACCATACTGAGGGCTTTGCCCAATTTTGGCCATGGGAGTTTGTTTTGCTAAGCCACAATATTATTTTGTCGTTCCACCTACTTTTAGAAGAAAAGAGTTCTTTTTCGAAAGAGTAGTATTCCTGTGCTTTAAATTGGAGAGCACGGATACGGTCGCTTTGTTTTTCGGCTGATAATTTTAATTGCCGGAAGACTTCTCGTTTATTTCTGAAATCGTTTTTTGTCTTTAGATCAGGATTTAAGACATTTAAAGTAAACCAATCGGTATCAACCGAAATAATATCTTGAACTATACTTCCTTGTATCGAGACTTTTTGTAATTTATCAAATTCACATCCAGAGAATTGTGCTTTGCCAAGATTAGATTTTTTTATAGTCAGAGTCGAATCACCTTCAGGTACAATTGAAAGAAATTGAATATTTGCAAGGTTGGTTAGATCACTGAAGTATATTTTTTCAATCTGGATATTTGAAAATACTATGTTTGACCGACTGTTAATCCCACTTATTTTTAATGAATCAATAATATAATCTTGACAATAAATATTTCCAAATAATTGTTCTGAGCAATGAATGTTAAGGTGAGATATTTTGTTTATGAATGGCTTTTCATTTCTATCTTTATCTCTGAATGTCTTATCTTTACTTCCTAAGAAGAAAAGACCTTTATTAAAATTTCCAGAAATAATTTCAAATTTAGATACAGTTTCGTTAACTGAATTAGGTTGAACCAAGCATTGTCCTTCAAAAGTGTTCTCTCTAAAATAGTAGAGGCCTTCAGATTTTCTAATAAATGTACTTGCTTTAAAAGTGTTATTATGAATCATAAAACTCATATATCTTATTTCATCAAAGCCACCACCAGAGATCAAGCATTCGTCGTAAAAAGTATTATTACTAAAACTTATACCATGAATAGACTGTTTGAATGTTAATTTAAAACTATTATGAAAATTGCAGTTTTTAAAAAACAATCCATTTGAAATATCTTCATTATTTTCTTCTATTCCAGTAATTGAAATATCATTTGTACTAAACTTGTGATTAAAAATACAATCTATAAATTGAAATCCTACTAAATCATCGAATCCACCTATTTTAACTTCGTCATTAAAGGTACAATTCTCAAAAGTAAAAAAACGTACAGTGAACTTTGAAGGAATAATCCATGATACCCCTATTACATCTTTATGTGAGATTCTATAATTAGTAGGAGACAATCCTTCTAGTACTTTTTCTGCATTAATTGATGTCCTGTTCATATTAACTCACTTTAAATTTAATTTGTTCCATACTTATATTTTCATCTCTATAGAAAATTATCAATTGTTACAGGTTGCCCATTGATGGTAAAATATTCAGAGAATTTATATTCTTTTTGAATTACACCATTGGAGTAGTATAGTTTAATTATCATGCTTAAATTTAAAAACGAATCGAGCTTTTCTCTATTTAAAGGAATAACCATATAACTTGCATAAGTGCGAACTTCCCCCTGAAATAAAGGGTCTTTATTAGGAATAGTATGAACTTTATAATATCCATCGTTTCCATTATGAAATTTATTGATTTCGGAAGGTGAAGACAATGGATATTGCATAGGAACCAAAACTTCCATTTTATAATTAAATTCTATAGAGTTACTGATGTTTTTTATCCTTATTTCAGGCCGAAAAGCAAATGAATTAAACTTACCGAGGCCAGGCTTACAATCGATATCAAAAAGACCTAATATTTCCAATTCAGTTTTATGTCTTAAATTATACAAGTTTCTTACCTCGTACTCCTGCATAGTAAAAACTTCGAAATTTGCTCGTTTATAATATTTTCCATTGGCCATATGAGGGGCTTCTGGAGAAAATTGAATTCGTACAATGTAAACAGATTGTTCGATTTTATGATCTACACGAATAGGAATAACTTTAAAAGACCTCAGTGGCCTTTGTGTATTAGACATTACTATTTGCTCAATCCATTCTTTAGTAAACTCACGACCATCAACAAAAGAAATCCCGGATGCCTTATGGTCAACTTCATCAACACCATAAATAATAACTCCACCATCAGCATTTGCCATAGCACTTATATCTTTGGCAATCTCTTTTCTCTCTTTATCTCCTTTGTTTAACGAAGTTGCCTTTTTAAATTCAAGATAAGTAGATTCTTCTGCACATGCTTCAATAAGTGCATTAATGTCTTCAATTGTGTAGTTCTCTTTTAGATGAAATTGCTCCATTGAATTGCTATTAGTTAATCATGTTTTAGATATTAAATGTCTAACTGCATTTCCAAATACATCATTTAGACATTTATTACTGTCAGTTATACTGTTAGTTGCGCTATTAGAATGTCTAAGAGAATGTCTAAATATTTTAATATTTATAGCCTTTAGACATTTATTGTTTGAATACTCCAATAAAGAGATATTAAAAGGCGTAAGTCTCTCTTCTTTTGCGTTTTCACTTAATATGAAATCAAAGTTCATCATTTTTCTATCATTTGTATCTAGAACGAAATAAGTATTTGTTCTTTCGTAAATTAAGTTCAAAAAAGTTCTTCATACTATCTCATTTTTAATATAATTCTCCAATTCTTCCTTACTTGGCAAATTCACCATGTATTTATGCACGAAAATGGATTTTTCGAGGCCGGCGGTAGCGTATTTCACCATAGTATTGCCTTTGTCGGTACAAAGAAGTATGCCAACAGGGGGATTGTCGTCGTCGGTCATAACTTCGTGTTTGTAGTAATTCAGATAGGCGTTCATTTGCCCAGCAAAGTCGTGTTTAAATTTTTCTACTTTTAAGTCCACCAGAACGTGGCATTTCAATATACGGTTATAAAATACAAGGTCAATAAAGTCATAAGTGTCATCAATAAGTATTCGCTTTTGGCGTGCCTCAAAGCAGAATCCGTTGCCCATTTCGAGCAGGAACATTTGCAGGTGATCGAGAATTGCCTGTTCGAGGTCTGTTTCGGCAACCAAGGCACGATCGCTAAGACCAAGGAATTCGATAGCCACAGGGTCGTTAAAAACATCGGCAGGTTTAAGTTTTACGGCCTTATTACTTACCAACTCAGAGAGTTTATTTTTATCTTTAGAAAGGCCGGAGCGTTCGAAATATAGGGAACCTATCTGACGCTGCAATTCTCTTACACTCCAAACTCCCTTAACACATTCCATTTCGTAAAATGCTCTTTTTAAGGGATCATCAATTTTAATCAGTTCTACTATATGCGAAAATGATAATGACTGTATAATTTTTACTGGTTCAAGACCAATTCGTTTAATTTTACCAGCTACTTTAGTTATAGCATTAATGTCCTTAATATCAATTGTTTTTAATTTGTCAGACGCTGTCTGACCAATTAACGAGTTTTGGACTAAAAAGTCAGACGCTGTCTGACCAATTTCAGGGTATATAGCATAAAACTGTCTGAATATTTTTAGGTTAGTAGCGGATAATCCTTTTAAACCCGAATGTTTTAGTTCTTTTTCAATAGTAAGAAGAAGTTTTTCTCCGTATTTTGCTCTGTCTTCGCCCTTCTGCTCATATTCTACAATATAAAAACCAAATAACCAATTGCGGATTGTCATTGTAATATTTACAGACTTTGCAGCTGATGCATGAAGAGCTACATGTGCGTTTTGCAGGTTTTTTAAAAGAATATCAAAGTTCATATTACATTATTTAATAGTCCAACGGATTGCAAATATTTCTTGTAACGAAGTCATTTGCTTTAACCTAGTTTCGATATCAGAAATTAGATTTTCTTTTTTCTGGTCAACTTCGTCCTGATGCTGATAAAGATTCATACGCATTTCATTACGACGTTTTTCCATTTCTTTAATCTGTCTTTGAGTTTTTACTTTTTCCTCTAGTTTGAGGAGTTTTCGTGCCTCAGCTTTTTTTGTCTTTATATCAATATCTAGTTGCTTTAGTTCAATTTCGAGGCTTGTTTTTCTATCATCTGCCCATTTATCGAGTTTAATCATTTCTTCATCAAAAAACACTGCATTTCGTTCAGATGTATTAACAAGAATATCCTGAACGGTTTTTCCCGTAGAGCTTTCAATGGTCTTTTGAATATCTGCAGAAATTAAAATGTCGGAATTTTCAATAAGAGCATTCAACGAAAAAAGTCTGTGGCATTGGTCGTGGTCTAAATTAAGTCCATTTTCGGTAATGCCAGTTAATACTAGATGATCTTCAGCTTCAAGTGATTCGATGGTAAAATTATATCCAATCATCCAACCTGATTTTCCGACAAGGTTTTCAAGTATGGAAATCTTTTTCGAAGCACCGGAATAATCAAAGATTAAATGTGACGAAGGCAGTTGTATTAACTTACATTCTGATATTATATATTGAGCCAAGGGATGTCCTATACGGTATATATTTGCATCATTGATATTCTTTCCAATACGGTAGGGACCAGAGTTAATTACTTGTCCTGGAACTGGATTATTTTTAAGGACGAACGTTAATTCTTTATCTGAAAAATCAGCATCATTTTTAAGAAAATAACGAGTAATATTCCAAAGTAACGTTTCGTATCTGTTCAGGTAATCTTTGCTGGAGTTCAGATTCATCCGAAGTTTTTCATGTACTTCTTCATCAAAATTCTCCAACAGTGATTTTCTTGTCACCTGCATTTTGTCATCAATATCAGTTTCAAGTTGTTTCTGCAAATCATCAAAAGCAA
>PHDH01000056.1 GCA_002840935.1 Bacteroidetes bacterium HGW-Bacteroidetes-21
TGCAGACTCACTATACTGCCATAAATAATTATAGTAAGGATTCGGATATACAAATAATCCAAGCCCAAAACCAAGCTGGTCGAGTTGCTGCACATACTCCGTCCTTAGAACGCCTCCGGGATAATACTCCGAGTAATTATAATAAGGTGCTGCCACCACAGGAACTATGCATTTCAGATGGGGAGGATCTTCCTTTGCTGTCAGATATTGCACTTTCCCCAACGCAGATGGACCCCAGGTTCCAATATTTCCATCCGACCATGTTTGGGTCGCAATCCATTCGACCACATCATATCCATCCTGCCCCCTGTTGGGTTGGGATACAGCTGCCTGAGATGATCCAAAAGACCCGCGCCAATCAACTATTACAATATTATAATTACTCTGATTTATTTGCAATCCAATACCTAATGGCAATCCATATCTGTATAATAAACGATTGTAGGGTGTCTGAATTAAAATAGTAGGTAATGAGGTGGTTCCTCCATTAGGCAGATAAACATCAGCTGCCAGCTTTTTATTATCACGCATAGAAATACTGTCGACCTGTGGATTTAGTAATTGTGAAAATAACGACGTACTGATAAATACCAGCAGACATATAAAAAAACATCTTAAATTAAACACCACAATAATTATTTAATTATTTGCTATCTATCATACAAATATACAAATCTTTTAAACTTTTCAAATCCATTATTTTCTGTATCTGAAAGTTTCATTCTCCATATCCAGTTATTTATCACAGTGCCGGGAATATTCATTCGAGCTTCTGTGCCTGATTGGAGAATATCTTGCACTGGTAAAATACACAAAAAAGCAGTCGATGACAAAGCTAACCGAATAATGTGCCAATGCATTTCGTCTGGTTTACATCCTAAATACTCACATATAAATGTAAGCATCTCAGGCTCCAATGTCGAAATCCAGCCTGCTAACGTATCATTATCATGCGTTCCTGTGTATACTACCGTATTTTCCGTATAAAAGCTGGGCTTATGAGGATTCTCCTTGCCTCCGTCAAAAGCAAATTGCAAGACACGCATACCTGGAAAACCAAGCTGTTGAATCAGCGCTCTTACATCGTCACTCAAAATGCCCAAATCTTCTGCTACAATTTGCTTTTGTTGAGAGGGATTGATCAGCGCATGAAAAAAATCGTATCCAGGTCCCTTTTCCCATTTTCCGTTCACAGCTGTTTGCTCTCCTGCATCAATAGACCAATATTCAGAAAAACCCCTAAAATGATCAATTCTCACCAAATGAAACATGTCCAGATTCTTTTGGAGACGGTTTTTCCACCATCGGTAGTTTTCAGCCTTATTTTTTTCCCAGTTGTATACAGGATTCCCCCACAACTGCCCTTCAGCACTAAAATAATCGGGCGGAACTCCCGAAACTTTCACACAAAACAAGTCCTCATCTAAAGAAAATAATTCAGGATGACTCCAAACATCAGCACTATCATAAGCAACATACACAGGAATATCACCCATTATTTCTATTTCATGGGCATTTGCGTAATCTATTAATAATTGCCATTGTCTGAAAAACTCATATTGTAAAAACTCATAGAACAAAATCTCATCTTTCAGTTTCTCAGACATCACTTTTAACCTGGCTTCTTTCCTGAGTCGCAAATCATAATCCCATTCTGCTAAAGGAGCATTATTCTGCTTGTTTTTGATCGCCATAAACAGGGTATAATCTTTCAGCCAAAAAGCTTCCTTTTCCACAAAATCATTGTATTCCTCACTCTCGGCTAAGTGATTTTTTATCTTTGGAAAAACAGACCTAAAAAAATGCATTTTCTCCTTTATCACTATCGAAAAATCAACTTTTGATGTTTGCTCAAAACTAAGTGCAGGAAAATCGACCTGATAAAATGCTGCCATCAGATTACAATCAATAAACAAAGGGTTTCCGGCAAAAGCAGAAAAACTATTATAGGGAGAGTTCCCATGACCCGTTGGTCCTAATGGCAGTATTTGCCATACTTTAACACCAGTAGCATGTAGTTTTTCGATAAACGTGTATGCCCCTTTCCCTAGTGTACCAATGCCCTCTTCTCCAGGCAATGAGCTAATATGAAGAAGTAATCCAGATTTTCTTTCAGACATAAAAAAAGCCGTAGTTAACTACGGCTAAGTTACAATAAATCGTATTGATTCTAAAACTTGAATCCAAGAGATGTAATAATACTGTATGAAGCGTTTTTAATTTTGGCAGGTTCAACATCGGCCAATGCAGAGTCGTAAATAAAATACTGTTCTTCGCTATTAATCATTCTGAAGCCAAGATCAAAGTAAAAGTTATCATCACGAATTCCAAAACCACCCGAGTACACCAGATTATTGTATCCTGCATTTGCTTGTCCGGTACGATAAGGACTTGGATAATATCCAACTCCGCCTCGGAAAGCAAAGGGTCCAAAACGATATTCTGCACCAGCTCTGATATTACCGACAGCCTGATAAGCTGTTTCTATGGTATTATTCTCTATTCTAAACATATAGTCGGATGAACGAAGACGAGCTATAGAATAATCAACAAATTCGTAATCAATCCCTATAAGTCCCGATTTTCCAATCACAAATCCAAGGCTGGCGACAGCTTTAAAAGGAGTCGTTAATTCATAGTCAAAAGAACCAAGAGGTGAATCTACTGTTGCTCCATCTCCATGCAAAGTGTCGGAAAAAGAAGCTTTAATATAGGATGAATACTCATCATGCAAATTAAAGAATGTAGGTGTATGAATTGCACCACCAATTCTTACCCAATCGGCAAGCCGAACAATGGTTCCAAATTTAAAGTTAAAACCAGTACCTGTCGTTTTAAGATTGGTGTGATAATTCAAACGGTTAAAAGAATTGATCACGTCGTTGGGATCACTTTCCAGATAGTCCACATCTTCTGAATACTTCACGTTCTGTATGCCGATACTACCACCCAGATAAATCTGATTACTATAATTACCTCCAAAACCTATGACATATTCGCCCAAGCCACCTTTGGTGTTTAAAATCTTAGTTTGCTTTTCGCCATAACTACCTACAAAAGCAGATTGATATTCATAACTGGTTGATCCCGGTTTAGGATCAATAAGATAACTATCCCATGCAAGTAAACTATTAAACTGATCTAATTCATCTGAATTATTCCCATTTGCAAGGCCTGCAAAATAATCCGTAATGGAGCTTTTGTCGTTAACACCTTCGATAATTACATTTCTTCCAAAATCCATCAGACGATTGTAGCCGAATGTAAAGCTGGCATTTACCCAACCTTCATCATCGTCACTATTATAGGTCATAACCATACCCATATTTTCGAAGTTCATTCTGTATTTGTAATCATCAATAGTATATCCCAAATAAGATGAGGATGAGTTATTATAAGAAAAGGAGGGGGTAAAGACGAATTCAGATTTTCTGTAGACCCCAATTCCTGCAGGATTTATTGAGAAGGATCCAAAGTCACCGCCCAAGGCTCCAAATGCGCCTCCCATACTTACAAAACGAGAGGTCCCACTATTCAAATTCCTTGAATATCTTAAAGCATCATCTTCATTCTGCGCAAACAATCCTGTTGCGAAGAGGCTTATTGTCAGTATTGAAATTATCGTTTTCATATGATTAATTTTTATCGTTAACTACTCAAATTACCTGTGACGACCACCACCAGATGAACTGCTACCTCCAGAAGAACGGCTGCTACCACCCGATGAACTACTACCACCCGAAGAACTGCGTGAACTTCCTCCACTGTATGAACTACCGGAACTATGTGAAGATGAACTGGGCTTTGAATAAGAACCTGAAGTACTACTGCCAGAAGAAGGTTTCGAATAACTAGGTGAACTATTAGATGGTCTGCTATAGGTATTCGATGGTTTAGTATTACTATTATTTGAAGGAACGGTATTTACATTCGAATTATTGTTACTAGAAGTATTGGGTTTCGAATAACTATTGTTGTTATTATACCTGTTGGAATTATCCGGCTTGGTATATTCGTAGGTATTACCAGTGTTATTAGGCCTTACTTCAGGTTTAGAATAATTATTGGTAGGTTTTTCAACAGGAGTTACATTGTTATTATTATTGACAGGAGTTCTATTGTCAGGCTTAGAGATAACAGGAACACTATTATTGTTGGTATTATTCACTGGCCTGTTGAAACCTGAAGGATCGGGCTTATTTCCATTAGATTCAATGGGTTTATAATTATCGTTAGCCACGGGCTTGGTATATTCTGGGTTACGACCAACAACAGTGTTGTTATTAGGTTTCACATTTCCATTATTGCTATTCACATTAACATTATTGTTGCTACCATTCACTCTGTCATTTTCGGGCTTAACACTACTTGAATTGTTATTAATTTCTCCAGTGTAAGGACGGGACAAAGTAGGTTTGGTTCCACTATACTCAGTATTGTAAGTATTTACAAAAGAGTCGTAGTTTCCACGTGATCCAGAACTGGAGCCACCGCCTCTGTGACCATAGTAGTGAGAATTAGAGCCATCATTACTGTTGTAATAATAATCGTTGTCATGATTTCCGGCATAATAGCCATTCCAGTAGCCATCATAATAACCATTATGATATCCATTATGATAACCCCAGCCGTGATATCCATAACCATATCCGTAACCATAAGGATAATAACCCCAGCAAGAATAAGGATTATAATAACCCCAGCCATAGTAATGAGAGTAAGGGCTGTAATAATTATAATAACCGGGCCACCAGTTATAACCAAGATAAATACTTACACCCCAATCATAAGGATTATTCGAGTACCAGTAAGTATTAGTATAATAACTATTATAGTAATCATAACCATGATAGTACGGATCATGAAAACGTCTGATTCTTGATGAATAAGCATAATCATAATAATCATCCGAATCATAATAATTATTAGTTACATAAGTTTCTTCACTTTTTTCTTCATAAACGGTATCCGGAGCAGTATTTTCCGAATAAGAAGTTTCGGGTGAATTGTAATAATTATTAACTTCCACTTTCTTTTCTGCTACCGGAACATCGACAGCTGATTTATCTTTGGAAGAATAATAGACATCGTCGCTATAGCCAGAGTGCATGTATTTACCTGAAGTACAAGCAGTCATAGTTGCGAGGATAATGAGCGGGATGTAGGTTAAAGTTTTCATTTTTTGGCCCTCCTGAGATTTATTTAATTTTTTTAACGATTTTTGTAACGTTTTTATCAATTTTGCAAAATTCATACCAAACACAAAATTATGGCAAAAGAACTTACCTCAAGAGAAGAAAATTATTCGCAATGGTACAACGACCTTGTTCAAAAAGCTGATCTGGCCGAGACCTCCGCAGTTCGTGGTTGCATGGTAATTAAACCTTATGGCTATGCTATTTGGGAAAAAATGCAGGCACAGCTGGATAAAATGTTTAAAGAAACGGGACATGTAAATGCCTATTTCCCTCTTTTTATTCCAAAATCATTTTTTAGCAAGGAAGCTTCGCATGTCGAAGGTTTTGCAAAAGAATGTGCTGTTGTAACTCATTATCGTCTTAAAAATTCTCCCGACGGCAAAGGCATTGTTGTAGATGAAGATGCCAAACTGGAGGAGGAGCTAATTGTAAGACCTACATCCGAAACTATTATATGGAATACCTATAAGAACTGGATACAATCGTATCGCGACCTGCCCTTATTAATCAATCAGTGGGCTAACGTAGTTCGCTGGGAAATGAGGACCCGATTATTTTTAAGGACAGCCGAATTTCTATGGCAGGAAGGTCACACTGCCCACGCAACAAAAGAAGAAGCCATTATTGAGGCAGAAAAAATGATGGGTGTTTATAGTCAATTCGCCCGCGAGTGGATGGCTATGCCCGTCTTAGAAGGGGTTAAATCTGCCAACGAAAGATTTGCCGGAGCGATTGAGACCTATTGTATTGAAGCATTGATGCAGGATGGGAAAGCTCTTCAAGCCGGCACATCGCATTTTCTTGGACAGAATTTTGCCAAAGCATTTGATGTGAAATTTCTTGACAAAACAGGCAAACTCGAATATGTTTGGGCTACCTCTTGGGGCGTTTCTACTCGTCTCATGGGCGCTTTAGTCATGACACATTCCGACGACCATGGATTGGTTCTCCCCCCAAAACTGGCTCCAATTCAGGTGGTAATGATTCCAATATACAAAACACAGGAAGAACTTGACAGTTTCAAAGACTATATAAATAATCTGAAATCCAAATTAATCGAAAAAGGAATATCCGTTAAAGTTGACGATCGTGATACGCATAAACCCGGATGGAAATTTGCCGAATACGAATTAAAAGGCGTACCTGTAAGAATTGCTGCTGGCCCCCGCGATATTGCAGGAAATACGATAGAAATTGCTCGCAGAGATACCCTTACAAAAGAAGTTATTCCCATCGAAAATGCCGCAGACTATATTTCTGACCTACTCGATAAAATTCAAATAAATCTTTACGAAAAATCCATCGTATTCAGAAACCAGAATACGCACCATGTTAATACATACGAAGAGTTTAAAATGAAGATAGAAGATGGCGGATTTATCTATGCCCATTGGGATGGCACACCTGAGACAGAAGAAAAAATCAAAGAAGAAACAAAAGCAACCATTCGATGTATTCCAATTAATGAAGGTTCGGAAGAAGGAACATGTATTGTAACAGGTAAAAAATCAGTCGGAAAAGTAATTTTTGCCAGAGCTTATTAATATTTAATATTTTTTTATACTTTTACTCACTGGTATAGCAAAAGTACAATATGGCCAATCCTAAAGCAAAAGACCTTATTATAAGCCTGTTGGAAGACAAGTCTCAGACGAAAGTCAAAGTGATTAATCAGCTTGACTCCGCATTCAAAGTACTATTATCTTCCTGCAAATTGCTATGTAAGGATCTTAAAGACAAACTTAAAGGAAAAGAATCTGCCCTTTTGCTTGATTGCTACGACAGGAATTCGAATTCTTTCGAATTAAGATTTGGTGACGAATCATTGGTTTTTCAGAAAATCCCTATCGTTTTACAGATAGATAAGTCACACAGCATGTGGACAACATCATATCTAACCGATAATTACCAAAATTCCTATTGCGGAATTATTAATGTATACAATTTTCTTTCGGATTCTTTTCGTAATAACAGACTTGAAGAAAGAGGTTATCTGATTGCCCGAATATTTGTCAATCACGAAAATCATTTTTTTGTTGAAGGTAAACGTCAACTTGGATTCCTTTACAATGATTTTTCTTCGGCAGAACTAAAAGCAGATGATTTGTACAAAATCTGTGAATCGGCTATGCTTTATTGCATGGACTTTGATCCACAGGTTCCGGATTACGATGCCGCAAGTGCTATTTCAGTAGGTGAATTAAAAGACCAAATTGATTATTTTATTTCTCCTTCACAGAAAAAACTGGGTTTTAAATTTTATACCGACGATTAACAGCTAAATAATAATTATATGAAACAATTGTTTTCGATTTTTTTCGCAGTTGCATTTTTTTCATTGTTTTTCATTTCTTGCGACAATGAAAATACTACACAGAATACTGAAACGGACACCATTCAAAAAAAACAGATGACCATTCAGGAAAGGCTGGATATGTACGCCCCCATCACTCTTACTGCCAATACTGAAGCTTTAAGTGAAAAGGAGAAACAATCTCTGTCGTTTCTTTTTAAAGCCTGTGATGCAATGGATGATATTTTTTGGATGCAGGCCTATGGGAATAAAGAAGAATTGTTTATGACTATCGGTGATAGCAGTGTTAAAAAATTCGTTCAGATAAACTATGGCCCTTGGGATAGATTTAATGATAACGAACCTTTTATAGACGGTGTTGGCAAAAAACCTATTGGTGCCGCATTTTATCCACCCGACATTAAATATTTGCCTTTTATCGATATGAAGTTCGAAGATAAACTGAGTATGTTTACAGTTATCAAAAGAGCCGAAGACGGAACGCTTTATACGCAACCCTACAAAACTGCTTACAAAGATCAACTCGAAAAAGCATCCGAAAATCTTAAAGAAGCAGCCAAACTTACAGAAAATAAATCTTTCGCAAAATATCTTGAATTAGTAGCTGCTGCATTACTTTCCGATAATTATTATGACAGTGATATGGCTTGGCTTGATATGGTTGACAACAACATTGACATTGTAATTGGTCCCATTGAACAGGAAGAAGATAAATTTATCAATACCAAACTTGCATATGCTGCTTATCTACTTTTAAAAGATCAGGAATGGAGTAAAAAACTTGAAACATACATTTCTTATATTGGCAAACTAACTGAAAGTCTTCCTTTAACAGATGCATACAAAAATCAGGTGATTGGTTCTAAAGCTGAAGTTGGTGTATACGAAGCCATTTATTATACCGGTTATGCCAATGCAGGAGGAAAATCAATTTCAATTAACCACCCCAAAGATGGTAGAGTTATTCTTGAAAAAGGAAATCGCAAACTCCAGTTCAAAAATGTAATGGAAGCTAAATTTAATCAGATTCTTTCTCGCATTGCCAACGAAGTAATTGACGAAAAACAAGTTAAGCATGTGAAATTCGAAGCCTTTTTCATTAACAACCTATGTTATGAAATTGCCGATGCGTTTGTCATTAAAAATACTGTCAATAATAAAGGACCCGTTCGCGAAGCATTAAAGGATTACTACTCGAACATTAACGCAGTAAAATCGGATATCCTCCGACTTTATTTCCTGGATGAATTACATACACTTGGAGCTATTAAAGAAGTTGAGCTAATGGATAATTATGTGACATTTATGGCAGATATTTTCCGTTCCTGCCGTTTTGGTTCATCATATGCTCAAGGTACTGCCAATATGGTTTGTTTCAATACATTTGAAAAACATAAAGCATTTACCCGTGACGAAAAAACAGGAAAATACTCTATCAATCTGGATAAGATGAAAGAAGCTGTAAAAGAGCTCACAAAAACTATTTTCACCATACTTGGCGATGGAGATTATAATGCAGCTCAGGAATTGCTGAAAGAAAAAGGCTTTATCACGCCCCAACTTCAGAAAGATATCGACAAAATCAATCATGCGGGCATTCCAACTGATATCGTTTTTGAACAAGGACCTTCTGTAATCGGAATCAATTAATAATCAATTATGAAAAACATATTTTTAACTACTGCAGTAGCATTGGTATTCATGAGCTGTAGTGAAAAGAGCATTGACACAACTAGTTTTCAGGGGAATTACTCTGGGGTTTACCCAGGAAATGAAACTGAACAAAGTATGGATCTCAGTTTTGAATTTTCTGCCGATAGTCTGAGTATCAATTTAGGCAGTGATAAAACCTATCGTACTGGTTATACTACGGTTCAGAAAGAAGATAAATCGTACGTTATTAATGCTTTCGTTGTAGATAACATCGATACTATTCATTTTGACTTCATCTATTCTAACGATCCAGGATTAATTGTTCTTACTGGATTTAAAGGAATGGATATAGACCTTAAAACAGCAGAACGACTCATGAAAGATAAAGTTGGCGATTTTGCCACCGTAAAATTAACTGCAGATATCAGTCATTTAACAGCTTCCGAGAAAGCAGTACTTCCCCTTCTTTTCGATGCAGCAAAAATTATGGACGAGTTATACTGGATTCAAGCTTGCCCCGACAAAGCTGATATTCTTGCAAAAATCACAGACGAAAACGCAAAAAAATATTTTGACATCAACTACGGTCCCTGGGATATTCTGGATAATTTCAAACCATTTGTTGATGGTGTTGGCAAAAAACCAGACGGAGTAAACTTCTACCCTAAAGACATGACAAAAGAAGAGTTTGAAGCTTTGGAAGATCCTGCCAAAAACAGTTGGTACACCGTTATCATAAGAGACGAGAATAAAAAATTAAAAGTAGTTCCTTACCACGAATATTATAGTCCTAAGATTCAGGAAGCAGCTAATTTACTAAAAGAAGCAGCCAAACTGGCCGACAATCCAGAACTTAAAAAATATCTCGAACTACGAGCTGTAGCATTAGAAACTGGCAATTACTTTGACAGTGACATGGCCTGGATGGATATGAAATCGACAAACATTGACTTTGTCATTGGACCTATTGAAAGTTATGAGGATGCTTTGTTTGGCAATAAAACTTCTTTCGAATCTTTTGTATTAATTAAAGATCCCGAATGGAGCAGCAAGCTGGAACGTTTTTCAAAACTCCTTCCCGAAATGCAGAAATCACTTCCAGTAGATGAAAAATACAAGAAAGATGTTCCCGGAAAAGACAGTGATATGGGCGTATATTATGCATTGTATTATGCCGGAGACTGTAATTCAGGTAGCAAGACTATTGCCATCAATCTTCCAAACGACAAAGAAATCAATGCGAAAAAAGGCAGTCGTAAACTACAGCTAAAAAACTCTATGCAAGCAAAATTCGACCAGATACTTGTTCCTATTTCTAATGTCCTGATTTGTGAAGAACAACGTAAACATGTAAAATTCGATGCCTTTTTTGAGAACACTATGTTTCATGAAATTGCACATGGTTTAGGAGTGAGCAAAACAATTAATGGAAAAGGACTTGTAACTGAAGCTTTGAAAGATCAACATACAGCCTTAGAAGAAGGTAAAGCAGATATTGGCGGACTTTATCTTATCACCAAACTACATGAAATGGGTGAGATTAAAGATAAAGAACTGATGGATAATTATGTGACTTTCATGGCAGGTATTTTCAGGTCCATTCGCTTTGGTGCTGCCAGTGCACATGGAAAAGCCAACTTAGTTCGTTATTATTATTTCGAAGAAAAACAGGCTTTTACTCGTGACGAAAAAACCGGAACCTATAAAATTGATTTCGAAAAAATGAAAGCAGCCGTGAGCGACCTGACCAATTTAATTATTGTACTTCAAGGTGAAGGCGATTATGATGGGGCTAAAAAAATGATGGACGAAAAGGGTGTAATGGGTCAAACCTTGAAATCGGATCTTGCTCGTATTGCCAAATCAAATATTCCCAAAGACATTGTTTTTGAACAGGGAAAAGAACTACTCAATCTTTAATAACAACTAAATCAGTATAAACTATGGAAGAACAAACAACCAATCAGGATTTAAATCAGCAAGCTAGTAATATGTTTGCCCGTATTACCGGCATTATTACCAAACCTGCTGAAGAATGGCTGAAAATAAAAGCCGAACAAGCCGATGCTAAAAAAATCATATTGACTTATGTATTACCATTAACTCTTATTGCTGGTCTTTGCACCATACTGGGTTATGGTCTTATTGGCAAATCGGTTAGTATACCCTTTCTTGGCAGTATTACTCAAAAAGGCTGGGGGCTTGGACTTAACTATGGTCTAATTTCAATAATCAGTTCAGTTATCGCAGTTTTTGTTTCTGCATTAGTTATTGATCTATTGGCTCCTTCTTTCAAATCCGAAAAGAATTTTGGCCGCTCAACACAACTTGTAGCCTATGCCATGACTCCTATGTGGATAGGTGGTATCCTTAGTATTATTCCTTCTGTTGCATGGGTTGGAAGTCTGGTTGGATTATATGGTATTTATCTGATGTATTTAGGTTTAGAACCAATAAAATCAACTCCCAAAGAACAAACAATTGCATACTTTATTGTTTCTATTTTGGTCATCGTTGTAAGTTATTTTATCTTAAGTCTTATTATTGGTGCTATTCTTGCTATATTCTTTTTAGGATCAGCCGGAGGACTGATCTAAAAACCATTTTTCATTTAAAAGCTCCGCTTGCGGAGCTTTTTTTTTATACCACGATATTTGTAATTTTGCATAAACAATAAAGAACAATGATACCCTTTTCGCCTCCCAGAATCGACCAGAAAATTATTGATGAAGTTGTCGACACCCTGAAATCGGGTTGGATAACTACCGGCCCCAAAACCAAAAAGTTTGAAAAGAAAATTCAGGAATATTGTCATTGTGGATCTGTTGTCTGTGTTAGTTCTGCAACAGCGGGTCTGGAACTTGTACTACGCTGGTTTGGGGTCAAAGAAGGAGACGAAGTAATTGTTCCCGCTTACACTTATTGTGCCACAGCGAATGTCGTTGTTCATTGTGGTGCCACACCTGTAATGGCCGATATTCATGCCGGAGATTTCAACATCAACCCTGACGAAATAGAAAAACTCATTACCCCCAGAACCAAAGTCATTATCCCCGTTGATATTGCCGGTATGCCTTGCGATTTCGACCGTATTCATAATGTATTACGTAAACCTGAAATCGCTGCAATGTTTAATGCAAACAACGACATTCAGAAAAAACTGGGACGAATACTTGTTCTTTCGGATGCCGCACATAGTTTTGGAGCATGGTCTAACGGCACACACACAGGAAGCCTAACAGATATTTCAGTCTTTTCATTTCATGCTGTAAAAAACCTGACCACTGCAGAAGGTGGCGCTATTGCCTTCAACCTGCCCTCCCCTTTCGATAATGAAGAATTGTATAAATATTTCTCCATTTTTTCCCTTCACGGCCAAAGTAAAGATGCCCTGGCTAAAATGCAGAAAGGCAACTGGAAATATGATGTTATTGAAGCCGGTTATAAAGCAAACATGACCGACATTCAAGCATCCATCGGCTTGGTTGAGTTGGAAAGGTATGACAACGACACACTGATACAAAGAAAAAGAATATTTGATTTTTACTCAGAAAAACTCTCCCCCTATAAATGGGCTGAACTACCCACATACAAAACCTGCAACAGAACAACTTCCTATCATGTCTTTTTACTCAAAATAAAGAATATTGACGAGGATACCCGTGACCGCATCATACAGCAAATTTTTGACAAAGACGTTTCTGTAAACGTACATTTCCGCCCCTTACCTTTGCTCAGTTTTTATAAAAATGCCGGATACTCTATGGAGCCCTACCCTGTTTCTTTAGATAATTTCTGCCGGGTGATTTCTCTTCCCGTATTTTACGACCTGACCGACGAAATACTACAAACGGTTTGTCAGGCAGTCATTGACTCAGTGCAAGAAGTATGCGGTTATTGATAAAAAGAGTTTTTGATTTTATTTTTTCACTGACAGGAATACTGTTCTTTTTACCCTTTGGCATTATCATCGCTGCTTTTATAATTATTGAAAGTAAAGGCGGTGTTTTTTATCTTCAAACAAGAGTAGGTAAAAACAATCAGGATTTTCGTCTCATTAAATTCCGGACCATGCGCACAGGATCTGAAAAAAAGGGTCTGCTGACAGTCGGAAAAGACAATAGAATTACAGGTACTGGACGTTTTCTCCGAAAATTCAAACTCGACGAGATGCCACAACTATTAAATATCCTCATCGGTACTATGAGCATCGTAGGTCCCCGACCTGAAGTCCGCAAATATGTCGATATGTACAACGAAAATCAGAAAAAAGTACTACTGGCCAAACCCGGGTTGACAGATTATGCTTCGCTTGAATATTTTAATGAGAATGAACTATTGGGCAAATCAGAAAATCCTGAAAAAACCTATATCGAAGAAGTAATGCCTGCCAAACTTCTGCTTAATGAAAAATATTTATCGGATATCTCTTTGGGGCACGACTTAAAAATCATTTTCAAAACACTGGGAAAAGTTTTCCGACAGTAGCATTGCTTGTTTAAAGAAGATATTATTAAAATATCGTCAGTCATATAAATCTCATACAACATTATATTATATTTGAATATCAAAAAATCAACTTATTCATATGAAAAAGTTATTACTTCAATTATTTATATTCTTATTAATAGGTACAGGCGTTTCAGGTCAAACAGATATTGAAAAAGGAGGGATATTTAATTTCAAAACATATCAGCATAATACCATTAACAAGTATAAAGCCTTTAAACAAACTGACATTAAAGCCGTAAAAATTTCTGTACGAACAATTAAAAAATCGGACAAAGAAAACGCTTTTCTTTTCTACCCCGGCATTCGGTCCAACAACAATATCAGCCTTATTGACCTACTATTATGGGCCATAAAGGAAAAAAATCTGCCAGCCTATTCTGCCGAAGATATAACTGAATTCGAGACAAAAACAAACTGGGCGGATATTGAAGAACATTTTGGTATTCAAAGAAAGGTTAACGAAGACGGAAATACAGTCATAGAAGGCAAGATAAAATCAGAAGAAGTTATCAGCTACCTGATCATGGAATCGACTATTTATGGAACAAAAGGGCAGATACTTGCAGTTAGACCTATGGGACTTTGCCCCATTCATTCTTTTGTTAAGGATGACGAAGAAGTTCCTTCCGATACTCTAAAGAGGAAAATCTGTTGGGTCTATTTTCCGGATATTGCCAATTTACTGTCAAATTATATTCCTGCAGAAAAAATTAAAGGAGTTAAATCTACTTATGATTTTTTTACTAAGAACTTATATAAAGGAGATTATTTCACTTACTATCACTCCAATACATGGCTTACAGATTCCTGGGTGTGGGGCGATACAACGCAACAGTTTGTTGAAGGCTTTGACGTTTCGTGGATTTATAAAAGAAACAAGGATGGGATGTTTGTTTCACCTTTTAACAGCTTATATCAAGGCAATCCTGAAATAAAAACAGGTCAATACTATGTAGAAAGGAACCAGCCGGCCATTGATCCGGCCAATATATTCTGTGCCAAAATAAAGTACGAAACCATTAATCTGAGAGATACTGAAAACTACCCTTTGTATTTCCCCGAGATCCCATTCAGAGGTCAAAAAAGTTTAATAGACGCCATGCTCGAAGGCATTAAAGCAGGCAAAATAAATTGCTATGATTACGAATCCATTGAAACCCCACTTACAATACAGGAAGTTGAAAAAAACCTGGGAATGTCAACAGATACGATTTATGTTCAGGATGTAACAACCGGTGAATTTAAAAACATGGTAATAGACAACGAAATTGCCAGCTATGAAGTTAAAAAGTACATTTTACGATACATAGATATTTATGATCAATCAGGAAAAATTTTTATTTCCAAATTAGAAGGAATTATTCCCATCAGAGAATATTACCGCAGGGATGATGTGGAAGTACCTCAAGTCTTGTATAGAAAAGTTTTTTATGTCCCATTTAACGAGTTAATTCAGTATATTTTTAAAAGCTCTGCTTATCATTTTTCTATTTCAGACAATATCTCTCAGTACGTTTTTCTAGCACTGAAAAAATACAAAGCCAGTGAGGAGCGAAGCGAAGAGGCCTCCTTAGCTTTTGCGACCAAGGAACTAGGCATAAGTAACCGAATTACAGAAAATAAGACGATAGATAATCCAACATACAGTTCCACCGATAAACCCAAACTCGTTTATCGTAGAATTAACATTGACGTTCCGGAAAATGGCTCTCTGTTTTCACCAACAATGCCACAAAATGGATTACTTAGCTTTTTCGATTTCAGCTTATATTGTACTGAACATGAAAATTTAACATTCTACGAAAATAATACGGGTGGAAAATTCACTTCGCCTCTTACACTAGAAAAGATAGATTTAATACTCGGTGCAATATCTGATACATTATTAATAGAGGATATTAACACCGGTGAACTCGTTCAAATTATTGTACCTGGTTACAGACACTCCGAAGAGATTAAATCTTATATATTACAAGAAATTCATAGTAATGGTAAAATTACAATTACAGGCATTTGCCCTGTAAGAGAATTATTTATGATGGATTCGGATGAGCCTGTATATAAAAAAACATACTGGATTCCCTTTTCCGGCAAATTCTTTCAGTTAATGGCAAATCAGGAAATATTCAGGCCAAACTGTGAGCAGGAATTAAACTTCCGGGATTACTTTGTAAACCAGAAATACAAAGGCGAAATTATTGAGGAAAAAGAAATTTCGGCAGATGAGGCAAATAAAATTATTGAGACTGTAAAATAGTTTGTTTTACCTAGGGAATGTTCATTCCCTCAAAGTGCATATCTTGTTCATACATTTTTTAAGTTAAGAGTCTTTCATTTTTATAAATTCCATTATATTTGCATTGGTTACGTGGTTGTTCATTCTTTATTTGAATGAACTGAAAAGGGAATCCGGTGAGAATCCGGAACAGTACCCGCTGCTGTAAGTTCCGCTAGTTTTCGCGCACACCGGCCACTGTCTTAAAATAAAGAGATGGGAAGGCCGCACGAAAGGAACAAGTCAGAAGACCTGCCATAGAACCGCAAAATACATTCAAGGCTTTCGGGACCAATGGCTTGAATGGGAAAAGACCCCAAACTTTTTCCATCGTTATTAACCGAAGTTTTGAAGTTAATATTAACTTTAAAACTTATTGAAAATGAAACAGATCTACAAAAAAACCAGCCTGGCACTGCTGATGATTCTTTTTATGCTGCCATCCTTTTCTCAAACTATTTTAGTCGACTTCGAAGAGTTTAATCTTGCCCCTGATACTTTCTGGAACGGTTCGGATAGCAGTGGTGGATTTTCTAACGAAAATGTTTTTTTCAACAATAATTTTGTCGACTGGGGCGGCGGTGTTACTTCGTGGGATGGTTTTGCCTATGCCAATAAATATAATGACTCGCTACAGGAATTCGGCAACTTATACAGCACTTTTGCGGGGAATAATTCAGAAGGGATACATGCCCTGACTTACCTGAACTCAGACTGGGTTAATTACGAAATCATACCAAACTATATTCGTTTTACTCATCCTTCGAGCGTTATGAGTATGGATGTTACGAATTCTGCATTCACAGCCTTATCGATGAAAAACGGAGACTTTGTCTCTAAAAAATTCGGAGGCAGTACTGGTGATGATCCCGACTGGTTTATGCTAAAAATGATAGGATATCATAATGGTATAAAGACAGATAGTATAGATTTTTATCTGGCTGACTTCCGATTTTCTAATAACTCCGAAGACTACATTATTAAAGAATGGACTTCCATTGATCTGACTCCCATTGGCATGATCGATAGCATGGCATTTATATTGTTCTCTAGTGATATGGGTGCGTATGGCATGAATACCCCAGCCGTATTCTGTT